>JBAPMW010000130.1:0-2490 GCA_049278815.1 Hyphomicrobiaceae bacterium | reverse complement strand
CACCGGAGGCACTGTCGGCGTAGGCGTAGG
This sequence comes from Hyphomicrobiaceae bacterium, assembly GCA_049278815.1. Classification (GTDB taxonomy): domain Bacteria; phylum Pseudomonadota; class Alphaproteobacteria; order Rhizobiales; family Hyphomicrobiaceae; genus AWTP1-13. Next base: position 2,460 of record JBAPMW010000130.1, on the reverse strand, counting down.
TTGGGTCAGGCCCGAAGGGCCGTAACCCAACATGCTGGTGGGTACCAATGTTGGGTTACGCGCTTCGCGCTAACCCAACCTACGGATCAACGGCTCGAATGACGACGCGTGCAATCAAGAGCCTGCACAACGCCGAGATCGATCGGTGCGTAAACATCATCAAGCACGAGGACGGCACATTCGGCTTCAAGGAGTTTCGTAGGGACCCGGAGGATCGCGGGGGCTGGACGCTCGTCAGCTACAATCCGCAACGGATCTATTCGACAGAGGAGGAGGCGGCGGCCGCCGCCAGGGCCGCCGTCGTCTGGTTGCGTGATGAATAGCCTGAAAAGCAGTGCAGTGAGGAAGCAGCATGGCGCTGAACGCGCAAGCCCGCGAAACCCTGGACAAGTGGCACCGCATGGTCGCAGCGGCCGACCTGAGCGCCGTAGCCTCCCTGTGCGCGCCGGAGGCGGTGTTCCGCTCGCCAGTGGCGCATACGCCCTATCGCGGCGCCGAGCTGGTCGCTGCGTTTCTGCAGCAGGCCGTACAGGCGTTCAGCGATTTCCGCTACCACCGCAGCTTTGTGGGCGGCGAGCGCGATGTCGTGCTGGAGTTCAGCGCCAAGGTCGGCGACATGGAGCTGAAGGGCATCGACATGATCCATTTCGACGAGACGGGCCGCATCGCCGACTTCGAGGTGATGGTGCGGCCCGCAAGCGGACTGCAGGCGCTCGGCGCCGAGATGGCACGGCGCATGACGCCTGTTCTGGCGGCCAGACAGGGATGATCCGTCCGGGCCGCTGCCGGCAAGGAGCTGCGATGCTGGCCCCAGTCGAATTGCCCCCCTTCTGCACGCCACCCTTCTGCACGCCATTGTCGATCGCGACTGAGCAACTCGAAAACCGGACCCAAGACCATGACGGCATCGACCAATCGGCAAATCCTGCTCGTCGAAACACCGACAGGCAAGCTCGGGCCTGAGCATTTTCGTCTGCGCGAGGTGGAGATGCCGTCGCCGAAGGACGGCGAGGCGCTCCTGCGCGTGCGGTATATCTCGCTCGATGCCGCCAACCGCGCGTGGATGCAGGGCGCCACCTATCGCAGCGCGGTCGAAGCCGGGTCGGTGATGGCCGGAGGAGCGGTTGCCGAGGTGGTCGAGAGCAAAGCCGCCGGCCTCTCGCATGGCGATCTCGTTTTTGCCGATACTGGCTGGCAGGACTACGCGGCGCTCCCGGCGAAGCGACTCATCAAGCTGCCGAGGATCGAGCCGATCACGCATCTTCTCAGTGTCTACGGCATCGCCGGGCTCACCGCCTACTTCGGCCTCCTCAAGATCGCGGCGCCGCGCGAGGGAGAGACAGTTGTTGTCTCAGCGGCGGCAGGCTCGGTGGGCTCGCTCGTTGGCCAGATTGCAAAGATCGAGAGCTGCCGGGTCGTCGGCATCGCCGGCGGCGAGGAGAAGTGCGAATGGCTGGTCAAGGAGCTCGGCTTCGATGCGGCCGTCGACTACAAGGCAGGGCCCGTGTTCAAGGCATTGAAGGCAGCTGCTCCGACGGGGATCGACGTGTACTTCGACAACGTCGGCGGCGATATCCTCGAAGCGTGTCTCGCGCAAATGACTATCGGCGGGCGCGTCGCATGCTGCGGCGCCATATCGGCATACGACGGAGCGGCACCCACAACCGGGCCGCGCGGCGTGCCGGGCCTCATCGTCGTCAAGCGACTCACTGTGAAGGGCTTTATCGTCAGCGATTTCTTCCCCGAACGGGAGAACGCCATCGCCGAGCTGCGGTCGTGGGTTGCGTCGGGCAGGCTCAAGGTACAGGAGGATGTGATCGATGGTCTTGAGAACACACCGCGTGCTCTGATCGGGCTGCTCGCCGGCGAGAACCGGGGCAAGCGTATGATCAAGGTGGCGTGACCGCTGGGGCCCCGGGCGCCTGTCGGCTGGCACGCGCGACCGGTTTACCAGCCCCACCCAATCGGATTTCGCTCTTGCTGACACACCAATACCCTGACTGCCGGGCGACACGTCGGGCACTGCCGACCAGCGAGGCGCGCATTGTCCCTGCGCGGAAGGAGACGGCATGACCGCCATTCCCGTCGGCCACCCTCCAGGGCAGAACGAAGCAGCGCAGCTCAGCCTCAGGCGGGTGATGGGGCCCTGCTGCTGCTCTGCGTGTTCGTCGTGGTCAACGTCGCCGTTCTGGTCCTGCGAAGCGACCGCGTGGGGCACGAGCACTTCACGACGCCGAGCGTCCTGCCGGTCCTCGGTGCCCTGTCGTGCGCCTTCCTCGCCGGGCCATGGACCGGCCGCGATCCTGTCCAATACAGGGTGGCAGGTGTTCTGATGGCGATCGGCGTTGGGCTGTGGCTGCTGATGCGGGTGTTGCATCGCGCCAACGGGGTCAGACCCCTTGCCTCCGACGCGGAGGCAGACCACTAACGAGCGTGCAAGGGGTCTGACCCCGTCTGCAC
>JBAPMW010000129.1:0-2182 GCA_049278815.1 Hyphomicrobiaceae bacterium | reverse complement strand
ATGAAATACTTCCCGGGCGGCGCGCACCGCAACGCAACGGTGGCAAGCCCGGACTGCCGGCCGATCGGGAACTCGGCGCGCAGGATGAAGCGCACCTTGCCGGTGTCGATGTACTCGCGCTTCAAGGCGGGAAAGGTCTCGGCCAGGAACCTGCGGCAGATGGGGCAGGTCATGGAGGCGTACTGGACGATGGTGACCGGCGCGTCCTTGCGCCCGAGCGCCATCTCGGGCAGATCGCCGGGCTTCAGAATCTCGGCCAGCGTCGGATGCTCAATCACCTCGCGGCGACCGAGGTCGGACGGTGCCGCATCGGAGAACGGGTTGAACCTGGTCGCCTTCGGAGTCGTCACCCCGGCCTCGGCGGACGGCGTGTCGGCGCCGCTGTCGGCAAGGGTGAGGCCCGGTCCGCCGCACCCGCCGAGGGCGAGAAGGACCAGCACCGCAAACGTGCCAAGCTTGCGCAACGCACCCTCGTCCTAGGGGGTGACCAGCGGCGCGAGGACCCTCTCGAACTCCTCGATCGTCGCGTGGGGGAGACGCTTGCCGTTGATGAAGAAGGTGGGCGTGCTGCTCACGCTGAAGGTCTCGTGAGCGCGATTGCGCACCGTTACGATATCCTCGAGGAGCTTCTTCTGGGTCGGCGTGGAGAAATCGAGCTTACCGTCCCTGATGGCCGGGGTGCAGTTGTCGAAAGTCTGGCGTGTGAGGCCGACCTGCTGGCCGAAGGAAAACAGCTTCTCACGGAACTGGTCGGGGTTGCTCGCCAACCCTCGCCAATCGTCCTGACGCGCGAACAGCGCAGAGACCAGCGGCCACGCCTTTTCGGCTCCGGCGCAGCGAACCGTCATAACGGCCAGCAAGGCGGGCCAAGTGGTGGGGAACTCGCGGAACAGGATGCGGACCTTGCCCGTGTCGATGTACTTCTCTTTGAGTTGCGGCAGCACTGTCTTGTGGAAGGCGCCGCAGGCCGGGCAGGTCAGGTCAGCGTACTCCACGATGGTGACGGGCGCATCCTCCTTGCCGACAATGATCTCGGGCAGGGGACCGGCCTTGGCCAGCTCCTTGGCGAGCTGCTCGGGCGGCAGCTTCTTCGCCCTGCCCGGTCTGACCAGGGGGCCGTCGGCGGCCGTCGTGGGCCGGGATCTGGCCGAGAACCACGTGAAGATGACGCCTGCTGTCGCTATCCCGGCAGCGGCCATCACGATCTGGCGCCGTGACACCGCCGGTTCTTGCTCCACAGTGTTCGTCGACTTGGTCACAGCGCTAAAGCTCCCCAATTTAAGCTGGCTCGCAGCCGCACATGGAACAGCGGACCCCGAGGCGTGCTGGCTGGTAGCATAAGATCATAGTCCCGGCAGGCAAATTCAACGCGGCGTCTGCGTGGCGCCTGCCCGGCGCATCTGTACGCGGCGTTGGTGGATCGAGCACGTACGGCCGTGGGCGACTTCTTGTCTCAGGGCCGCGCCGCCGTCAAGCGCTGCCGCTTCAAATGTCGGCCCGGCGATGGGAAGCTGGGGCCGATTCGCACTTTTTGATGGGAGCGCGCCGTGGCCGAGCGACAGCTGCGCCGTGCAGTGAGGGCGGCGCGTGCGCGCCCTGGGACAGCGCCAGGCGCCGCCTTGGCGTTGCTCGCCTGGTACGACCGGGCGCGGCGGGACCTGCCGTGGCGGTCCGCACCGGGCCGTCGGGCCGATCCCTACCGGGTGTGGCTGTCGGAAATCATGCTGCAGCAGACCACGGTCAAGGCGGTCATTCCCTACTACCTGGAGTTTCTGCGGCGCTGGCCGTCGGTGGAGGCGTTGGCGGCAGCGAGTCTGAACGACGTTCTGGCCGCATGGGCCGGGCTCGGCTACTACAGCCGCGCGCGCAACCTGCACGCTTGCGCCCGACGCGTCGTCGAGCGCCACGGCGCCAGCTTCCCGCGCTCGGAGGCGGCCCTCAAGGAGCTGCCGGGCATCGGCCCCTATACGGCCGCCGCCATTGCCGCCATCGCCTTCGGGGCGCCGGCGACCGCCGTGGACGGCAATGTGGAGCGGGTTGTCGCCCGGCTGTTTGCGGTGGCCGAACCTCTCCCCGCGGCCAAGCCCGAGCTGAGGTGGCTGGCGGCGGGGCTGACTCCGACCCGGCGCGCGGGAGATTTTGCCCAGGCGATGATGGATCTCGGCGCCACGGTCTGCACCCC
>JBAPMW010000128.1:0-3366 GCA_049278815.1 Hyphomicrobiaceae bacterium | reverse complement strand
TCCGCGCGCTCGGCCCAGACGTCGGCCATGACCACGGTGCCGGTGCCCGTCACGCAGCTGCGCGCGCCGTCGGCGCCCAACGACGCGGCCCGCGAGGAGCGCGTGCCCATGACGCGCCTGCGTCAGACCATCGCGCGGCGCCTCAAGGACGCGCAGAACACCGCCGCCATGCTCACCACGTTCAACGACGTGGACATGAGCGCGATTCTGAAGCTGCGGAGCGACTACAAGGACCTGTTCGAGAAGCGCCACGGCGTGCGGTTGGGCTTCATGGGCTTCTTCGTCAGGGCCTGCATCCAGGCCTTGCGCGAGATCCCCGCGGTCAACGCCGAGATCGACGGCGACGACATCGTCTACAAGAACTACTACCACGTCGGTGTGGCGGTCAGCACCGAGCGCGGTCTCGTCGTGCCTGTGGTGCGCGAGGCCGACCGCATGTCGCTCGCCGAGATCGAGATGGCGATCGGCGACTTCGGCCGCCGCGCCCGCGACGGCAAGCTCTCCATCCAGGAGATGCAGGGCGGCACCTTCTCCATCACCAACGGCGGCGTGTTCGGCTCGCTGCTCTCCACGCCCATCCTCAACGCGCCGCAGTCCGGCATCCTCGGCATGCACCGCATCGAGGAGCGTGCGGTGGTCAGGAACGGCCAGATCGTCGCCCGCCCGATGATGCACCTCGCCTTAAGCTACGACCACCGCCTCGTCGACGGCCGCGAGGCCGTGACGTTCCTGGTCCGGGTGAAGGAGTGCCTGGAGGATCCGCAGCGGTTCGTGCTGGATCTGTGAGGGGACTTCCAGAGCCTAGGCGCTTCGCCCTCACGTGAGGCCAAGCCGGCATGTCGAGACATCAGCCGAAGTTCAACAAGCTCATCGCGTTCCTGCGGCAAGTACCGGCCATCGTGCATAACGACACCCCGTCGTATGGCATTGGCTCTGGTAGCTTGGACAATGGCGGATGGTGGGTGAAGTTTGGCATCGCCATCGAGCATCCTCTCGCTTGGAATGTGGTGCAGGAGCTTGGGCACGTCTTGAACTATCTGTCTCTCAACGAGCCTCTGCCCACGGTTTTCAAGCCGGTGTCGCCTCCCCCCTATCTCAACGGAGGGCCGCGAGAGTATCTGTCTTGGGTCATCGAGTGTCCGACCGACGACATGCAACCTGACGGGATTGCGGATTGGCTGGATGGCCGCCTGCCGCGGCCCGTCAACGACGAGGCCGCTTGGCTGAATGATCTTTAATCAGCATATGACCTGCCAGCCGATTGTGTTCGGCATCCTCGCTCCCAGGAGGCACGGAAATGGCGATCCTGGCGATCGTGGATGGGATGAAGATCTACGTGTACGCCAACGATCATGGCCGACCGCACTTTCACGTCCTCGTTGCTGAATTCCGCGCTGTGATAGACATCGACACGACGCACCTGATCCGCGGCCATTTGCCCAAAGCAAGGCTGCGCAAGATCTTGGCGTGGGCGAAGCCGCGTCGAGGCCAACTGTTCGAGGCTTGGGACCGCGCCCGCGGCGGTCTGCCTGTGGAGAGGATCGTATGAAGCTCCTGCCGCGTATCGTTACTGCCGAAGTTGTCATCCACGGTGTGGTGAAGCTGGTCTTTGACGACGGCTACGAGGGAGTTGTGGACCTGCGGCCCATCATTGCTCGGGGACGAATTTTCAAGTACTTGAAATCACAAGAGAATTTCCAGAAGATGCAACTCGAAGAATACGGGCACCACATCTCTTGGGTTGATGACGACGGCAACGAGATCGACTTTGGTGCAGACTCCCTGCGCCGCGACGCCCAGCGTCAAGCCGACATCCACAAGCTGATGACGGTTTGATCCGAGCAAGAAGAACGAGATGACCTACGACCTGATCGTGATCGGCACCGGGCCCGGCGGCTATGTGTGCGCCATCCGGGCGGCCCAGCTGGGGCTGAAGGTGGCGGTGGTGGAGAAGCGGGCGACCTTCGGCGGCACCTGCCTCAACGTCGGCTGCATTCCCTCCAAGGCGATGCTGCACGCCTCCGAGCGCTTCGAGGAGGCCGGGCACATGCTGGGCGCCATGGGCATCGAGGTGGCGCCGCCCAAGCTCGATCTGGCCAAGATGCTGGCGTTCAAGGACCAGGGCGTGAAGGGCAACGTCGACGGCGTCGCCTTCCTGATGAAGAAGAACAAGATCGACACCGTGCACGGCACCGCCACCATCGCCGCGTCAGGCAAGGTCGAGGTGCGGCTGGCCGCCGGCGGTGCGCAGACGCTGGAGACGAAGAGCATCGTCATCGCCACCGGCTCGGACGTAGCCCGCCTGCCCGGCATCGACATCGACGAGCAGACCGTCGTCTCCTCCACGGGCGCTCTTTCCCTCAGCCGAGTGCCCAAGCGCATGCTGGTGATCGGCGCCGGCGTGATCGGCCTGGAGCTGGGCTCGGTGTGGCGGCGGCTCGGCTCGCAGGTGGGCGTCGTCGAGTTCCTCGACCGCGTGCTGCCCGGCGTCGACGGCGAGGTCGGGCGCACCGTACAGCGCCTCCTCGCCAAGCAGGGCATGACCTTCAAGCTCTCCAGCAAGGTGACGGCCGTCAACAGGAACGGCGCCGGGAGCGCATCTGGCCACCGCGTCACCGTCGAGCCGGCCAACGGCTCGGGCGAGGCCAGCCACATCGACGCCGACGTGGTGCTGGTCGCCATCGGCCGCGTGCCCTACACCAACGGCCTCGGCCTGGAGAGCGTGGGCGTCAACCTCGACAACCGCCGCCGCATCGTCGTCGATGCGCACTACCAGACCAGCGTGCCCGGCATCTACGCCATCGGCGATGTGATCGACGGCCCCATGCTTGCCCACAAGGCCGAGGACGAGGGGCTGGCGGTGGCCGAGATCCTGGCCGGCAAGGCCGGCCACGTGAACTACGACGTGATCCCCAATGTCATCTACACCTTCCCCGAGGTTGCCAGCGTCGGCAAGTCGGAGGAGGAGCTGAAGGCAGCGGGCATCGCCTACAACGTGGGGAAGTTCCCCTTGACCGCCAACGGCCGCGCCAAGGTCAACAGGACCACCGACGGCTTCATCAAAATCCTGGCCGACGCCGCCACCGACCGCATCCTGGGCGTGCACATGATCGCCCCCGCCGCCAGCGAGATGATCGCCGAGGCCGCCGTCATCATGGAGTTCGGCGGCTCGGCCGAGGACCTTGCCCGCACCTGCCACGCCCACCCCTCGCTGACCGAGGCCGTGAAAGAGGCGGCGCTGGCCGTCGACAAGCGGCCGATCCATATGTGACGTGTCATTATCAGACCCCCAGTCTGACACGAAACACAAGCCCGAGGCGCCGCCCGGATCCCCTCTCCCCGCACTTCGCGGGGAGAGGGCTAGGG
>JBAPMW010000127.1:0-5400 GCA_049278815.1 Hyphomicrobiaceae bacterium | reverse complement strand
CTCCAGGCGTGAGCAGCGGAAAAGCCACGTCAAGCTGGGGTCAACTTTGCACGCCGATCGGGGGGTCAGAATCCGACGTCGATTGAAAAGCAGGGCAAACGCCAGTAGCCGCGCGGCCCTTCTGGGTCACCTTCATCGCCAGCCGCTGCCCTCCTCCAGACCGCGCAATCCGCACGGGCGACGACAGAGATGTGGACGAACGCATCGTTTCCTCCTCCCTCGCAGGCCACGAAGCCAAATCCCTTCTCGGGATTGAACCACTTCACGGGCCTTCGATCTCGACAGCGGTAGGCCGATCGGAGCGCTCGCGGCGCTCGGACGACGGGAGCGGCGAGGGCCGCGCGGGCGGACGCGGCGCCACACCGGTACTCGCATCGACCGAAAGGACCGTGGTGACCTGACGGCCCTTCGTCTGAGACGCAACCATATCGGCCCCGGATGCCGGCTCGCAGCTCGCTACACCGATTAGGGCAATGCCCACCAGCAAAGCGCACATGAGCATTTTCGCGGCTGGAGAAGTGGTCATCCGAGGAATGCCATGGGCCTTCTCCATCAACGGCACGGCGGGACTACCACGTCGGGGCAGGAGCTCGATCAAGCGACAAGCAATTCCCCTCGAATCCGCTTGTGTCCATCGCCCACCAGGCAGCCGCATTATCAGCGTCGCCAATCTCTGCGTGGCGGAGTCGCTGGGAAGCTCCGATAGTTCCGTTGCCTCCTTCCAAGGATCGAGACCCAGCCGCGCAAGCGCCGAGAGAACACTGAGCGACATTTCATTTCTCTCCATGCCGATCGGCGCGTGGAGAAAGTCGTCGAGCTCGGGTCGATAGAAGGAAATGGAAGCGGCGGGAGTCACGATCACCACCAATGGCGCGACGGCGCCTTGTGAGGGTAGCGGGGGCGGTCACCCCGGCACCTTGCAGAAACCGACCGAGCGGGGCGTAGGCTTCGTCGCGTGACCACCAACGAGTGCGCCGTTCCAAAAGGTGGCCCAGCTTCGCGGGGGGAAGCCGGGCCACAGAAGTTAGGGCCAGGAGCACGAGGACACGATTGCAGGACCTCATACGACCCGATGCATGGGCACACGGGAAGGATCAACCGCCAAGGTACGGAAAGTGCCTATCGCTCCGATGATTAAGGTTCGGGCCGTCGCTAGCGCTTGTGGCGGGGGCGAAGCGAAAGAAACCGCACGACGCCCTCGCTGTCGATAATGATCTTGTCGGCACTGCCGAGTAACCGCTCCAGGTATAAGCGCGTGGGTGTCACGTCGGGCGCCCTCTTGCATTCGCCAAGGGTCTTCACAAAGCGTGCCGACTGCCCCGCTGCTTCCATACCTATTCCCTTTTGATCCGGTCCGAGAGCAAAACTTCAGTCTAATCAGCGTGATGCCACGGTTGGCAGGCCTGATGGCCCAAGTCGCTGCCAGTCTTGGGCTTTCTTGGGTTGCTGCCGGAGGAAAGGGCATATGCATGCGTTGCTTTAGCGGCCGTCTGCTGCCGGTAGCCCTTGGCCCGCTGCAGGTTAGTCTCGGCTTCACCACGTGCTCCCGAACTACCCGGCCGGCATCGGCTAACGCCTGGTTCTGCAGAGTCTCCTTGTCAGTGGTCGCGGCTTGCACGTCGCGGAAGGCGTCGAGGACCTGAGCCGGCGGATCGGCCTGCAGCAGCCGCACCGATCGACGCGAATGCCGGCACCGTAGCGGTCGAACACGTCCTGCTGCTCAGTCTTCTGGCGTTCCGCCGTCAGCATCGGTTGCAGGTCCGATTGGCCGACCACCTCGCGCAGGACGCTTTCCGCACGTCTTTCACGCTGGTGTCAGGGTTCTGATGTGCCAAAAACTCCTGATTGTTCCACGGCATGAAGTCTCGATCTCTCCGCCTGCCTTGCTGCCGTCCCTTACGACAGACCGCGCGGTCCTGCGCGTTTCGTATCCATCAGCCGCCAGGGCATAACAAAGAGCGCCGCGAAACGGGGCACAACCGGACTTACGCTGTGGAGGTGCAGAATGTACTCAGCTGTTGCGGACCGCGTCTCCACTTGGAGGTGAGCCAAAATCACGACCCGCATGCAGCCGGTCATCACCTGTCAAGATCGTCGCCGCGCTCGCGCAACTCTGGGGCGGTGTCCGGCAGCTCGATCCCGGGCTCTCGCTCGAATGCGCCACCCTCGCCTGAAGCGCGTGCCGTCTGGACGATGGCCTGCACGATGTCATCTGGCAGACCGAAGCGGGAAAGCGCGTAGCGCAGTAGCCCGAACGCCACCTCCCGCCTGCCCATGATGGCGAGGCCGACGCCCTGGTCCTTGAGATAGGCGACCTCGGATGCGCGGTGGGTCCGCACCGCGGTCTCGATGTGGGGGTTGGCCTGGCGGGCAAGCTCGATGATGCGACGCTTCTGGAAGCCTTGCGGAATGGCGAGGATCAGCAGCCTGGCACGGTCGACGCCGGCCGCCTCCAGGACGCCGGCCGCCGTGGCGTCACCGTAGATGGCGCTCAGGCCATGCTTGCGCAGCCCCTCGACGCGGCGCCGGTCCTCGTCGATCACGACAAACGGAAAGCCCTGCGCCTTCAGGCCGCCGCCGATGATCTCGCCGACGCGGCCGTAGCCGACGATGATGGCATGGTCGCTCCATCCGGTGTCGCGGTCCTTTTCGCGCAGCGTGGCAAGTGGATCGCCCGATCGCTCCAACAGCCTGTTCAATCCCGGCCTGGCCCGGATCCAGGCGGCCACCGGATCGACGGTGGCAAACACGAGCGGATTGAGAGTGATGGAAAGGATCGCGCCGGCCAGGATGAGGTCGCGCCCTTCGGGCGGAAGCAGCCCGAGTGTGACGCCGAGACCTGCCAGGATGAACGAAAACTCGCCGATCTGCGCCAGGCTGGCCGATACCATGAGCGCCGTCGTAACCGGATAGCCGCGTGCGAGCACGATGGCGAAAGCTGCAATGGACTTGCCGAACACGATGAGCATCACCACGGCCAGCACCGGCAGAGGCTGACGCACCAGGATGCCGGGGTCGAACAGCATGCCGATCGATACGAAGAAGAGCACGGCGAACGCATCCTTCAAGGGCAGAGAGTCGGCCGCTGCCTGATGACTGAAGTCCGATTCGCTGAGCACGACGCCTGCGAAGAATGCGCCCAGCGCGAACGACACGCCGAACAGCTCGGCCGAGCCGTAGGCAATGCCGAGCGCAAGGGCGAGGACCGAAAGAGTAAACAGCTCGCGCGAGCCCGTGCGCGCAACCAGTTGGAGGAGCCACGGCACGACCCGCGTCCCGACCAGAAAAACCAGGGCCACGAAAAGCGCCACCTTGCCAATGGTCAGAGCCAACGCTGTGGCTACGCTGCCACCCGCGAACTGAGCGGCGATGCCACGGGCATCCCCTCCGAGCGCGCCGGCCAGCGCCGGTAGCAGAACGAGAGCGAGCGCCATCACGAGATCCTCGACGATCAGCCACCCGATTGCGATGCGGGCGTTGACCGTATCGAGCGCGTTGCGCTGCTCCAGCGCCCGCAGCAGCACGACGGTGCTCGCGACCGACAGCGCCAATCCCAGAACCAGGCCGGCGCCGACTCCCCAGCCCCACAGAAGCGCGAGCGCCACGCCGCTGGCCGTGGCAACCGCGATCTGTGCAATGGCGCCGGGGAGCGCAATGGTGCGCACTGCCAGCAGGTCCTTGAAGGAGAAATGCAGGCCCACGCCGAACATCAGGAGAATGACGCCGATCTCTGCAAGCTGGCTCGCGAGCTTGGCGTCCCCGACAAACCCGGGCGTGAAAGGGCCGAGGGCCACGCCGGCGAGGAGATAGCCCACAAGCGGAGGCAGGCGCAGCCTATGGGCCACGAGGCCGCCGAAGAATGCCAGCACCAGCCCCATGGTGATCGTGGCGATGACCGAGACGTCGTGGGGCATGTGCTTCCTTCGTTCCAGCCGCCCAGCCGCGGGCGCATGTTGCGCACATGCTGCGAGCACGCAGAGCGGCGGGCCCGTCCGTCAGTGCACGCGACCGATGCCACCCAGTTGCGTCACGCTGCATGAGCGGATCGGGCGCTCGTTGAGCCCGTGGGGTGACAATCTACTCTTGCATAGCCATATGCGTATATGGGCAGCGCGTGCTGGCGGCTTCCCTGCTTGGCGGCAAATCCGCTCGCCCCCGCTGGGTTGGCGCCAGCCTCAAACAGTCCCTCGCTCGATCGTGAAGATCGAGGAGCTCAAGCAACCGGATGGCAATGATGACTGAGCGAATAACGCACAGCTCGGTGACGTTCCTGCATGCGTTCTTGCTGCGCGACGAGGGCGTGCAGCCGCCGGGCACGTACCTGATCGAGACCGCCGAGGAGCCGCTGGGCAATTTGTCGTTCCTTGCCTATCGGCGCGTTTCCACAACCATAACCCTGCCCGCCGTTGCTGCGAGCCTGCGCAAGCAGGTCGTCACCATCGATCCGGATGCGCTGCGTGACGCCTTGGCCAAGGATGCTTTGGCTACGACAGCGGATGGCGAAACAAGGCGGACATGAAAGCGTTGTCTTATGACACCGACGCAACGACCTCCTGTGATGACCAGAAAAGAGCAGCACAATCAACTGGCACGCGCGCTCGCGCGATGGGACAATGAGGGGGGCGCCATCGTCGGCGAAGGGGACGACGGGCGCGACGCGCTCAGCCGGGAGGAGCAGGACATTCTGCAGTGCCTGGGCGGGGCCGTGGTGGCGCAGTGGAACAAGCTTCCCACCGATGTTCAAAAAGCCCTGTTCGAGCACGCCGTTTCCAACGTCGACCCGCGTGAGTGCTTGAACTTGCGTGAGCACATCGCGCTCTTCCTCCACCATCACAAGAACGACCGCCGTGGCTAAGCCTAGCTCTTGGCCATCGGAGAGCGTGTTGGGCTCGTGCTCTGTCTTGCGGCCTGTGGGAGTAGCAAGCACGCGTCGCGCGAATGAACCAGTTGCCCTCGTCCGCTCTTACCTGCGCCTGACCGGCGTGTGAGTCTCCAGCACCTCCATGCGTCCGGCAGGAAGTCGTCGTCTTCGAATCGGCGCGAGAGGTCGGCAAGCGGCCTACCGACGTCGGAGGCGACTACCGTGGACAGCGCCTTCCCGGCCGGCGTGAAGAAGCGGATATTCAGGTCGGTATCCAGGACGAGTATCGGCACTTCAGTGCTGTCGAGGATGCTCTGAAGGTTTCTGAACGTAGCGCGCTGTCGCTCGACCGTGACCTGGAGCCGGTGGTTGAGGGCCGTGAGTTCCTTGTCGAGCGTCTGCAAGTCGTCGTTCGACATTTCCCAGTTCCTCGTCCGCAGATTGGAATTCGTCGTTGACGTGCTTAGTCCGGTCGAACACCCGTTGAGCTTGACGGGCCCACAGCGACGGCGATGCCGAACCATGTACATGGTTTGGAC
>JBAPMW010000126.1:0-4031 GCA_049278815.1 Hyphomicrobiaceae bacterium | reverse complement strand
CAGATTTGTGCCCGGAGCGTTCGTCTGGGGACGGGGCGGCTTGGCCTTACGGACGGAAGCGCGCCGTCCGGCAGCGTATTCCCACAAAACGGCTGCAGCTTGGTCGCGGAGCGCCTCAGGTACGGCGGCGTGAGCTTCGATCTGGCGGAGCAGAGCGATCAGAGGGTCGATGTCGGCGGCCGCGAGGGCAGCATCTGCTTCCGGCAGGAACGATTGCCACATCGGCTTGCCCTCGAAGGGATGTCGGGGGGATGGCCCTGCAGGCGGCTGAGGGCGCGGGCAATGCGTTCGCGGGGTTCTGGCACGGCGGCGCCTTCTCGCGCCTGGCGACGACCTACCTATAGCACAAGGGCGCGTTGCGGCGTATTTCACGCTTCGCCCGCGGTCCGACGGAGCCTTGGGATGCCGGGGCGCAAGCCTCCGATCAGGTGGGGCCCCGCAAGGAAAGACGGAGGAAACTCCGTGCTCAACGATCACACGACACGGCGGCGCGCTGCTTTTCAGACGTCGGTTTTCTCGGCGATCTCAAGCGCGTCGTCGACCTCAACACCGAGGTAGCGCACGGTCGACTCGATCTTGGAATGGCCAAGCGATTGGGCTTCATACTACGCATCTCCTAACCTACTGAAAGTCAAGGACCCGCTGCGCGCCATTTGGTGTTACCGGCCCGCGCGAGTGCTGTTGGCGAGAGAACGAGGCCAAGTCGGCCGCCTTGATCACCCATGGCGCGCCCGGACAGACCTGTCGTCCCTTGATATCACCTCGACGGAGCATGCGCAGAGCGGTCATCTTGCAGACGCCGATGATCTTGGCTGCGGCCTCCAGCGTGATCTCGCCGCGCTCGGCCCATTCGCCGTCCCGATATGCTGCAATGTCCCGGTGTTTGCGGAACCCTTGCACACTCTGCTCGGTCCAGGCCTTGCCGGTCGCCATCTGCGTGCCGGTCCTGTTCAGCAGGCGCGCGATCTGCCGGTCGGGCATCAGGCGTGCCAGCTCGCGCACGAGCGCTATCAGGTCGTCGGTCACGAGACTATAGCTCCGGCCGGATGCGTTCAACTTGACGCGCAGCTTCAGGGAAGTGTGGTCGCCGCCGTGCCAGCGCAAGACCATGTCGAGCACCTCGCCATCCTTGCGCACCACGATCTCATCGAGACAGGCACGCATGATCCTCTTGCGGGTCGCTGCGGTTGCCACCGGGTGCGACCAGGCGCGATCGAGATCGGCGCCGAGCGCCATCAACAGCTGCTTCTGATGCTCACCGAGCGGCGGCGATCTCAGTGCCGCGCTGGCGGCCATCTCCCGCTCCATCCTCTGCACGTTCTCGAGCGCAGCATTCCAGCGCCGCTCGAGCTCGCCGGCGACCAGACGGTTCGCCGGATCGACGGCATCGTATTGCCGCCGGGCATGGGCAGCCTCGTAGCGCGCCTGCTGGCCGCCCCGAGCCGACCACTCCTCCCGCACCCGCTTGCGGCCGACGCTCACCTCGGCCACCCCGCGGTGGCTGGCGCCGGCGTGACGTCCGTCGACAGCGATGAGGGCATCACGGACCAGCAATTGGCGCGTGGTGCGCTTGATCCAGCGCGGCGTCCTGAGCAGCAGATCGGGGAACGACACCAGGCTGGCGGCCGCTTCCCTGACCATCGATCGAGCCGGGACATGGAACGTCAGGCAGACGGGCGCGCTGGTGGCGCGATGGCCGGTGAGCCTGAGGGTCAGGGAGCGCCTCGACGTTCGGATGAGGAGGCACTCGGTCCGATCGGGGCCAATGACGATCTGCCGGATGCACGGGTGATCAGCGAGGCCCAGGTCTGCCAGCGTCGGCGACGGGGCTCGCTTCGCCCGCATGGAGCGTGGCGGTTCCCGGATCGGTGAGCCACTGGATGGGAGCCTCCGGCGCGATCAGGGCCGGATCGACAAAAGGGATGGAGACCCCAGCGGTCGCAGCCTGAGGGCAGGCTTGCGACGCGCCAGACGGACTGGCCGGAGGGCAGACGATGGGACCTGACGTGATTGGCCGCTTTCAGCCGGTAGTGGCGCTGGTAGCCGGCGTTGCGCCGCAGGCCCTCCCAGGCAATCTCCTCGTCGTTGAGCGTGAGGACGTAGTCGTAGGCGCCGGGGGGCGGCGGCCAGGTTCGAGTGAGAAGCGAGACGCCCGCTGCCATGATAAGTCGGATGCACTCGGACCCGGCCCGTGGGCCGGCTGTTCGGACGCGTCCGGATGCATCCGCTGCCTCCGCAGCGGAGGCACGGTTGAAGCGGGGACGCGTATGTACCTTGCTCGGACGAACATCTCGACTGTTTCCCAACCGAGAGCTGTGCGCTGCACGACAGCGAATGCCAGACGAAGGTTAACGTGATATTCCGCCGCCTGATAAAAGGCGCATCAGAAAGGCAAAATAGGCGCGTGCGGATGGTATAAGCACGTGCGAGTGTCCGAGAATACACAGATCCAAGAGTTCAAGGCTTAGAACTTGGGCAGGTTGCGCAGAAATAGTTCAGTTTAGAGAGCCTCATCATCGCGAAGACTCTGCAAGAAGACTTCGACACGTGGCAAATGCGTTCAGCGGCATTTGCCGCAAAGGAAATGACTCTTGCAGCCTTGGGTCATCGTTTCGCCTGCCGAAGCGGGGCTCGCCGCCCGGTGTCTTGCCGGCTGTCTGGGGCAGCATCCTCGACGATCTCGATCGGGATCAGGCCGGCTGGCTGCGCGATGTCCACGCTGAGGTTGCCTCCGGCGGCGGCAATCTCCTCCTTCAGCCCCTGGAAGTCGGAGCACCACAGCGCCTCCGCGTCCCGGTCGCGCGCAACGTCCCGCTGGGTCCCGGGTTGGCCGAAGCCGATCGCGCGCACCTGCAGCGGTTTGCCCTCGGCGCCGCCGCTGAGCTTGACACCGTAGTCCGGCCGCTGGGCACTGCGCAGCACGACGTTGCCATCGCTGGCCCACGCGGTCTCCATACCTTCGCGCAGCTCGTAACCAAGCGCCGAGAGGCCCTCCAGCACCGCCTTCCGCCGCGCGGCAGCTGCCGCGGCGCTGCGCGCGCGGTCGATTGCGGCGCGGACAGCGGCGACCAGGTCCTTCGCCGCCTGGCCATCCTGCCTGTGCACCGCGTCTTGCGCGCGGTCGATGAGCGCCTTCCCGGCGCTGCCAGCGAGCTGCCCCAGCTCGGCCACAAGGCAGTTCAGCGTGGACAGATTCCTCTCGGCCTCCCGGCGCGACGTGGCGCGCGCCGCCAGCTCGATCAGGAGGCTATCGGCGAGCAGCTGTCTGCGCCCCGGCGAGGCCTCGGCCGCGAGGCGCTGGGCGCGCTCGGCGTAGGGGCGCGCGGCCGCCTCCCCTTCGCGGGCTTCGAGCTCGGCGATATGGCGGTCCAGCTCCTGCCCGCGCGCATCGTCGGGCGGCGGCTGGCCTTGCAGCCAGTCGGCGAGCGTCCGTGTCTCCTCGCCCTCGCCGAGACGTTGTGCGATCTCGCGCTGGCGCGCGCCGAGGACGGCATCCTCTCCCGCAGGCGCCAGCAGGGCAAAGCCCTGGGAGAGCGCCCGCTCTGCCGCCTCGAGGCCGCCGCGGGCGCTATCGCGCGCGGCCGACAGGGCCGCTTGCAGCTCTGCGGGAACGCTGGCGCCGCCCTTGGCCAGTGCCGCCGCCAAGGTGGACGCGGTGCTGGCGAGGCGCCGGCGTGTGGTCCGCTCCTGAGCCTTCCTCTCGGACGCTGCCGCGATTCTCTTGTCCAGGTCCTCGGCAAGGAACGCGATCTCGCTCGGCACCTGCTTGTAGAGAATGAGGTATGCCTCCCCTTGCACGGTCGTCAGGGCACGTATCGCGTCCCGGCGCTGAAGCATGGCTGCGATCTCAGCCTCACCAGCAAGACCAAGCTGCCCGACCTTGCCTCGCCACGAGGCGAGCGCGGCATCGAGCTGGGCAAGCAGGCCGCGACAGTAGTCGAGGACCTCCTCGACCGTGGCGATGCGATAGACCTTGGGACCGCTCATGCCACCTCTCCTGTCGCGGACAATGCCTGGCTGACGGCCGTGGC
>JBAPMW010000125.1:0-5096 GCA_049278815.1 Hyphomicrobiaceae bacterium | reverse complement strand
GCCAACACCACCGTGGTGCCGCGCGCGCCGGGCGGCGGCCAGCCCGGCGGGCGCGCCCAAGTCGCCGTGACGGCCTTTCTGACGGAGACCAGCCCGGTCATCGCCCAGGGCCTGGTGTGGCGCGTGTTCCGCGACAATGCCGGCCCCGGTGGCAAGGCAGCGCTCGTCTCCACGCTGCGCGAGGCCAATCCGACGCTGCGGCTCGATCCGGGCACCTACTACATCAACGTCGCCTACGGCCGCGCCAACCTGACGCGCAAGATCGCGGTCACCGCCGACCAGACCCTCAAGGAGCGGTTTGTCCTGAACGCCGGCGGCTTGCGCGTCATTCCGGTGCTGGCCAACGGCGAGCCGGGGAACAGCAAGCTGGTCAGCTTCGATGTCGAGTCGGACGAGCGCGACGCGTACGGGCAGCGGACCAAGATCGTTGCCGGCGTAAGGGCAGGTGTGATGCTGCGCCTGAACGCCGGCCTCTACAGCATCGTGAGCACCTACGGCGACGCCAACGCCGTGGCGCGCGCCGACGTGACCGTTGAGGCCGGCAAGCTGTCGGAGGTCACCTTGGCCCACCCCGCCGCGACGGTAAGCTTCAAGCTGGTGACACGCGGCGGCGGCGAGGCCATTGCCGACACGCAGTGGACCGTGACGAACGTGCAGGGCCAAACCGTGAAGGAGAGCAGCGGCGCCTTGCCGACACACTTCCTGGCGCCGGGCAGCTACGCCGTGCGCGCCCGGCACGGCGGCCGCGAGTACAGGCAGGACTTCTCCGTCAAGGCGGGCGACAACACTCTGATCGAGGTGATCATGCCTTGACGGCCTTGCCCCCTCGGGTGGCCTAGGGGATCTACTCAAGTCGCCCCAGGGTGAGGGCCGGAGGGCCGCTCTCGTCTTGGGCAGGGCGCGAGCCGCAGCGTCCCCTCCCCCCTTGCGGGGGAGGGACAGGGTGGGGGGGATTGCAGAACGTCCGACCTTGGGAGTCCCCCCACCCCTAGCCCCTCCCCGCAAGGGGCAGGGGGATCCGGTCGGCGTTTGCGACAGGGAAGCGGCTTCATCGGCCGCGGACGCTGCCAAGGTGTGTAGATCCCGTAGATCGGGTGGCGGGGCAGCACGAAGAGGTTGGTGAAACGGCCGCGGGCTGCCGGGATTTGACCGTATCCTTGCGGGCCGGTATCCCGTAGAGCGGGTTGGGCGGACATGTCGCAGCTGCTACGTGTTGGTGGGGCGCCGACGTGCGCACCAACCTACGGGTCGCCCCGAATGGGCACACACGCCGCAGCAGATTGCGGGGCATAGGGCAGCAAGGATGACCGGCTCCAACCGACGCGACAAATCTCCGCCCGCGCGCAAGCCCGCCACGGACATCGTGCACGCCGGCCGCGAGCCGTTCGCCCACCACGGCTTTGTCAATCCGCCGGTCTACCGCGGCTCGACCGTGCTGTTCCGGTCCGTCGAGAGCTTCGAGAAGCGCGACCAGCGCTACACCTACGGCCGGCGCGGCACGCCGACCTCGGAGGCCCTGGAGACGGCGATTGCGACGCTCGAAGGGGGGGCGCGCACCTGGCTTGCACCGTCGGGCGCCGCGGCGATCGCGACTGCGCTCCTGACGTTCGTCAAGGCCGGCGACCACATCCTGGTGGTCGACACGGCCTATCAGCCGACGCGCAGGATCTGCAACGGCCCTCTCAAGCGCTTCGGCGTGGAGACCATCTACTACGACCCGACCGTCGGCGCCGGCATCGCACAGCTCCTACGGCCGAACACGTCGCTCGTCCTCACCGAGAGCCCCGGCTCGCTGACTTTCGAGGTGCAGGACATCCCGGCCATCGCGGCGGCGGCGCACGCGGGCGGCGCGCTGGTGGCCATGGACAACACCTGGGCGAGCCCGCTCTACTTCAAGCCGTTCGCCCACGGCGTCGACATCTCGATCCAGGCCGGCACCAAGTACATCGTCGGCCACGCCGATGCCATGCTGGGCGCCATCACCGTGACGGAGCCCCTGGCGAAGAGGCTGGTTGCGGAGGCGGGCGGCTTCGGCATGTGCGCCGGCACCGAGGAGATGTTCCTCGGCCTGCGGGGCTTGCGCACGTTGGAGGTGCGGCTGGAGCGGCACTGGCGCTCGGGCGTCGAGATCGCCGCCTGGCTGGAAGCGCGGCCCGAGGTTGCGCGCGTGCTCCACCCGGCCCTGCCGAGCCATCCGCAGCATGAGCTCTGGAAGCGCGACTTCCTTGGCGCCTGCGGCCTGTTCGGGGTGGTGTTGAAGCCGTGTCCCAAGGCGGCCGTGGCGGCGATGCTCGATGGGCTGGAGCTGTTCGGCCTCGGCGCCTCCTGGGGCGGCTACGAGAGCCTGGTGCTGCCCTTCGATGCCGCCACGACGCGCTCGGCCACCGCGTGGCAGCCCGAGGGACCGACCATCCGGCTGCATATCGGCCTGGAGGACGTGGGCGACCTGAAGGCGGACCTGGAGGCGGGCTTCGCCAGGCTCGCCGCGGCGCAGGCGTAGGTTGGGTCAACCCCGGCGAAGGCCGGGGGGCAGACCCAACCTACGTCCGCAACCTGGGTAATCGCCCAGTCGTCGGACGATCCGTCCTACCCTAGATTGCGCCTCGGCCGCAGGGCTCTCGCCCGCTCCATCTCCGGATGCCATTGGAGCCGCCGGAGTGCGAACGGGACAAGGCAGCCGAAGCCCTGCGGCCACCGCCGTCCGCGACGCCGCTACGGTCCGAGGATGAAGGCGCCGTTGACGATGAACAGCAGCGCCGCCAACCCGGCGAGGAGCGCCTGCTTCCTCGGGTAGGACGAGACGGCGAACGGTATCGCAACCAGCAGCATATGCGGCAGCGTCGCGGCCGAGGCGAAGAGCATGTGCTCGCTGGGATAGATGAGGAAGAAGAACAGCGCCCGCAGCAAGGCATATGCCGAGACACCCAGCATGATGCCGGCCATGCTGCGCGAAATCTGTCCGCGATGTCGCGGCAGCAGGCTGACCGCGAGAATGGCGCCGAACAGCACGACCAGGCCCGCCGATACGGGCGAATTGACGTAGCCCCCCAGGCCGGGGGGAAAATCGCCATTGTACTTCCCGCTGCCGCCGTAGGTTGCCTCGATTGACGGTGCCGCCATGTTGAAGAACAGCCACCGGATGGCGAAGTCATAGACGGCGGCGGCGCTGAAATCTCTCTGGACGATGTAATAGAGCAGCATGCTGAGGTGGG
Organism: Hyphomicrobiaceae bacterium; assembly: GCA_049278815.1. Taxonomy (GTDB): domain Bacteria; phylum Pseudomonadota; class Alphaproteobacteria; order Rhizobiales; family Hyphomicrobiaceae; genus AWTP1-13. The sequence goes on along the minus strand of JBAPMW010000125.1, from coordinate 1,884 downwards.
AGGCCCCTTCGGCGTCGTGCCCCACGGGCACCAGCCAGCCGTTGACGACCACCTCGAGGAACAGGAAGGCGATGGGCGGCGCCAGCGCATGGCAGACGATCCACCAGTTGCGGACGAGCTGGGTGCGAACGTTCCAGCCGTGCTGCACAACGGCGTCGATCGCGGGAATGGCGACAAGGAAGGCCGCGACGATCTCGTTGAGACACGCGAGCAGCAGGAGGCCCGTCAGCAGCAGCGCCCCGCGCGTGGACCAGCGCGCTCGCAATCTCAGGTAGGTGGCGATGTAGAAGGCGACCAGCGTAGCGGTGACGATCTTGGACTCCTCGATGCTCGAGAAGTACCAGACCCCCAGCGAGGTGGCGTAGACGGCGCCCCACAGGGCCACTTTCCGGCGCGGGACGACCGCCGCGAACGCCGCCATCGCCGCCCAGACGCCGGCGGCACCGACGGCGGCGAACAGAGCCTTATAGAGCACCTTCGGGGCGATCCAGGCCGTCAGCGGCCCGAGAAGCTTCATCCAGACGACGGCCAAGGCGGTGGTGAGAGGGTGAAAGCGCGTGACCCGGTCGACGGGCGTGCCATTCATCAGCATCGAATAAAGATGCGAGTCGGCGCCGAACACCAAGGTCGCGTTGCGCTCCTGCAGGATGACGGCCGACAGCCAGTAGAGGCCGAACGCGCCGAGTGTCATCAGCGCATAGGAGACGCGGGGAGCGGCCAGGCTTCGCACGCCTGCCGCCGGCACAGTGGCGGCAGGCGGTGCGTCCGCGGTGACGACCCTCATGTCAGCTTTCCTCCCCGGTCCCGGCATCCACCCCGCGCTCAAATATCCCGAGCATAGGCCCGCAACATGAACGCCGGCCACGGCGAGCTTTCATCGATCATTCATGGCGCCCGGGTGCAGGTCGACGACCGCGATCCAGTCGCGCTTCATGCCGACAGCGGCGATGACAGGCCGGAGCATCGGCGCCTCCGTGCTCATATCAGGACGCCGGACGGCGAGTGCCGCCGCCCGGGGCATCGAGTCCTGGTTCAGTGGTGAGCGCCGCTCAGGGACGTTTCCATCTTCTCCATCGCCTGGTCGATGGTGAAGCTCGCCGCCTTCTGGCGCGGCGGGAACTCCTTGAATGTTGCCAGGAACTGGGTGACGAGTGCCTGCGCGGCCATGATCATGTAGGCCTTGGAGATGTACCAGTCCCAATAGGTGTTGGAGGTAATGTCCGCCCGCTCGAAGGGGTCGAGCCTGAGATTGTAGAGCTTGGGTATCCGCAACACGGTGAAGGGCTCGCCCCAGACTTGCAGCGTCCCCTGGCAGCGCTGCTCCATGAAGACGGCCTTCCAGTTGCCGTAGCGGATCGCCACCAGATCCCCGTCGTCGTTGAAGTAGATGAAGCCCGGGCGCGGGCTCTTGACGCCCTTCCTGGTCAGGAACTCCAGCAGGTTGTAGCCGTCGATATGCACCTTGAAGGTCTTGTCGCCGGCCTTGCGGCCCTTCTTCAGCTTCTCCACGATGCTCGGCTCGCCCGCCATCGCCAGGAAGGTCGGCAGCCAGTCGTGGTGCTGGACGATCTCGTTGGACACGAACCCCGCCGGAATTTTCCCAGGCCAGCGCACGAGGAGGGGCACGCGGAAGGCGCCCTCCCAATTGGTGTTCTTCTCGCTGCGGAACGGCGTCATGGCCCCGTCGGGCCAGGTGTTCATGTGTGGGCCGTTGTCGGTCGAGTACATCACCACGGTGTTGTCGGCGATGCCGAGCTCGTCGAGATAATCGAGCATCTCGCCCACGTTCTTGTCATGGTCGACCATGGTGTCGTGGTAAAATGACTGGTGCTCGCCTGCCTGACCGCGGCTCTTGGGCTTGGTGTGCGTCCTGCAGTGCATGTG
>JBAPMW010000124.1:0-2717 GCA_049278815.1 Hyphomicrobiaceae bacterium | reverse complement strand
GGTGGGTCTGACACCCCTTCCCCTACGAGTCGCGCCTACTGCTCGTTCGAAGCCTTGACCAGCCGCTCCAGCGTCGCCCGCGCCCGTCCGTCGTCGAGCGCGGCGGCGGCCAGCGGCACGCCCTCCGCCAGCGTCCCGGTGCGGCCCGCAACCAGCAGCGCGGCGGCGGCATTGAGGATCACGGCGTGGCGGAACGCCATCAGGTCGGGCGACTGCTGCCCGGCGAGCAGGGCGTGCATCTTCTCGGCGTTCTCAGCCGGGGTGCCGCCGAGGATCTCCCCGAAGGGGTGCTGGCGCAAACCGGCGTCCTCCGGCTTGATCTGGAGCTGGGTGACCTTGCCGTCCTCCAGGGCCGCCACATAGGTCGGCGCGGCGATGGAGATCTCGTCGGTGCCGTCCATGCCGTGCACCAGCCAGGCCTTCTCCGAGCCCAGCGCCCGCAGCGTCTCCGCCATGGGGCGCAGCAGATGCTGGGTGAAGGCGCCGGTCAGCTGCCGCCTGACGCCGGCCGGGTTGGTCAGCGGGCCCAGAATATTGAAGACCGTGCGCACGCCAAGCTCCACCCGCGCCGGCATGACATGGCGCATGGCGGCGTGATGGTTGGGTGCGTTCATGTAGCCGATGCCGCACTGGGCGAGCGAGCGCTCGATGGTGGCCACATCGGCGTTGATGTTGACGCCCAGCAGCCCCAGCACGTCGGCCGTGCCGGTCTTGGACGACTGCGCCTTGTTGCCGTGCTTGGCCACCGGCACGCCGAGACTCGCCACCACCAGCGCCGCGGCGGTGGAGATGTTGAGCGTGCCCTTGCCGTCGCCGCCGGTGCCGACGATGTCGATGGCGCCGGCCGGTGCCCGCACCTTCAGCGCCTTCGCCCGCATGATGGTGGCCGCGCCGACGATCTCCTCGATCGACTCGCCGCGCAGCCGCAGGATCATCAGGAAGCCGCCGATCTGCGAGGGGGTGGCACGGCCCGACATGATGATGTCGAACGCCTCCTCGGCCTCCATCTGCGTCAACGCCGCATCGAGCGCACGCGAGATGTAAGGCCGGAGCGCCTGCTGATCGGTCTGGGGCGTGGCAGGTTGATCGGCAGACATGCGCTTCGGCTCCCCTGGGTCGCTAGGGCAGGATGCTCCTTGCCGGAACGGCCTCCCCTGCGGACAGACCCCTCCGCCGGTCCGCGTTGCATTGCGCTGCTTGCTTGATAGGCACAGGCGACGTTGTGCCACGCCCGCGCCCGCAGATCAACGCCATCGCGGGTTGCCGCCGCGGCCCTGCGTCTCGGTTGCGCCTATGGCCCACCGGTCGAACGCCTTGCCACGACCTCCTCGTAGGCCCGCTGCAGCCGCTCCGCCACGGCCGGCCCCTTGCGCTTGCGCCGCGGCACGCCGAGGTGGGTCTCGCGCAGCTCGTCCGTGAAGTCGGCCCACATCCGCGGCCCGCCCTCCTCGAGCAGTCGCGCGCGGATACCGAGCTCCTCGGTGACGGGCAGGTGCTTGAGGCCCCACCCCGACATCTGGGCGAGGATGGGCAGCAGCTCGATGCCCTTCTCGGTGAGGCTATAGACCGCCTTCTGCTTGTGCGTCGGGTCGTCGGCCTTGGTGACGATGCCCTGCTCGGTGAGGCGCTTCAGGCGGTCGGCCAGGATATTGGAGGCGATGCCCTCCTGGGACTTGGCGAGGAGCTCGCGGAAATGGCGCCGGTTGCCGAACATCATGTCGCGCACGACGAGCAGGCTCCATTTGTCGCCCACCACCTCCAGGGTGAGATTGATCGGGCAGCCCGACCGGCGATCGCTCATATTTTTTCACAGCCTCGACACGACCCGCAGAAAGCGCTTGCATTATGCAAGCAGCGTGATCTAACTTGCAACCGCTTTCTGTTTGCAATCAGTTAGCGCCAAGGCAAGCGCGCAGGAGGTCCAGCCATGCCCAAGCTTCGCGTCCACGCCTTCTCCATATCCCTCGACGGCTACGGCGCCGGTCCCGGCCAGGACCTGGCCAACCCCCAGGGTGTCGGCGGCTTGGCCAATCACAAGTGGGCATTCGCCACACGCACCTTCAGGCAGATGTTCGGACAGGAGGGCGGCTCGACCGGCATCGACGACGAGATCGCGGCCAAGGGCTTCGCCAACATCGGCGCCTGGATCATAGGCCGCAACATGTTCGGGCCGGTGCGCGGTCCCTGGCCCGACGACTCCTGGAAGGGCTGGTGGGGCGACAACCCGCCCTATCACTGCGAGGTCTTCGTACTGACCAACCACCCGCGCGCCTCGTTCGAGATGGACGGTGGCACCACCTTCCACTTCGTCACCGACGGCATCCACGCCGCGTTGAAGCGCGCCAGGGCGGCGGCCAACGGCCGCGACATCCGTGTCGGCGGCGGCGCCGCCACCATCCGGCAATATCTGAGCGCCGGGCTGATCGACGAGATGCATCTCGCCATCTCCCCGGCCCTGCTCGGCGCGGGCGAGCATCTCCTGGCAGGCATCGACCTGCCGAGGCTCGGCTACCGCTGCACCGAGCACGTCCCCACGCCGAATGCGACGCATGTCGTCATCGGCAAGGGATAAAGGCATGGCTCTGAAGCTCTACTACCATCCACTGGCGTCGTTCTGCTGGAAGGCGCTCATTCCGCTCTACGAGAACGGTACGCCCTTTGCAGGCCACGTCGTCGACCTGATGGACCAGGCTTCGGCGGCTGCCTTCAGGAAAAAT
>JBAPMW010000123.1:0-2522 GCA_049278815.1 Hyphomicrobiaceae bacterium | reverse complement strand
GCGATCGCCATCAGCCTCGCGTTGCTGGTCTTCCTCGCGATCCATTCATTGTGGTCGCTCCCTAAACCGAACTTTTCATTGTCTTCGACTTGAAAGTTGAGGCGGTACGGGGCTTCGGCGGAATTTTTCTGCAACATCGTGTCCATGTAAGGTGCTTGCCATCGGCCGCGAACAGTGCGATTCGCGGGGGCCATGTTCATCGACACGATCCCGAACCGGACGTCGCCACCGGCGATCCTGCTGCGCGAGAGCTATCGCGAGGGCGGGCGCGTGAGGAAGCGCACGCTGGCCAATCTGTCGAAGCTGCCGCAGGCGCTGATCGACGGCATCGCCCGGCTGCTTGCGGGCGGCAAGGTGTCGGACGCGGGGAAGACCGGGGGCGAGAGCGAGCCAGACCTGGAGATCGTGCGCAGCCTGGGCCACGGCCACGTGTGGGCGGTGCGCGCCACGATGCGCAAGCTCGGGCTCGACCGCACGCTGCAGGGCCGCACCGGGGTGGAGCGGCGCGTCCGCGACCTGATCGAGGCGATGATCATCCAGCGGATCATTGCGCCGGGATCGAAGCTCGCCTTCCACCGCGCGCTGGCGCCACAGACGGCGACCTCGAGCCTGGCGCTGTCGATGGGCCTCGCCGACGTGGCCGAGCGCGAGGTGTACGCGGCGCTCGACTGGCTGGTGGGCGAGCAGGAGCGCATCGAGGCGGCGCTGGCGAAGAAGCACCTCGTCGACGGCACGCTGGTGCTCTACGACGTCTCGTCGAGCTACATGGAGGGCCGCTGCTGCGCGCTGGCCAGGCACGGCTACAGCCGGGACCATCGGCGCGACCGGCCGCAGATCGTGTACGGCCTGTTGTGCGCGCCGGACGGCACGCCGGTGGCGGTGGAGGTGTTCGAGGGCAACACCGCCGACCCGCAGACGATCAAGAGCCAGATCGACAAGCTGAAGCGGCGTTTCTCCCTGTCGCACGTGGCTCTGGTGGGCGACCGCGGCATGATCACCACGGCGCGGATCGAGGCGGAATTGGCCCCTGCCGGGCTCGACTGGATCAGCTGCCTCAGGGCGCCGCAGGTCGCCGCGCTGGCGGCCGACAAGGGGCCGTTGCAGATGAGCCTGTTCGACCAGCGCGACCTGGCCGAGATCAGCTCGCCCGACTTTCCCGGCGAGCGCCTCGTCGCCTGCCGCAATCCGGCGCTGGCCGAGGAGCGGGCGAGGAAGCGCGCGGCGCTGCTGGCGGCGACGCAGCGCGAGCTGGCGCGCATTGCCGAGGCGGTCGCCAAGAAGCCGGCAAAGCACGACGCGGCCAGGATCGGGCTCGCCGTCGGCGCCGTGATCGACAAGCGCAAGATGAAAAAGCACTTCGCGCTCGACATCGCCGACGGCCGCTTCGCGTTCCAGCGTCGCGAGGAGGAGATCGCGGTCGAGGCGCGGCTCGACGGCGTCTACGTGATCCGCACCAGCCTGCCCAAGGAGAAGATCGGCGCGGAGGCGGCGGTCTCGGCCTACAAGAGCCTGGCGCGCGTCGAGCGCGCGTTCCGCACGCTGAAGGGCGTCGATATGCAGGTGCGGCCGGTGTTCCACTGGCTCGACCATCGCGTCAAGGCGCATGTCTTCCTGTGCATGCTGGCCTATTACGTCGAGCACCGCATGCGCACCGCGCTGGCCCCGGTCCTGTTCGCCGATCATGAGCCGGAGGCCCGCAAGCGCGCCTCCATCGTGCAGCCGGCACGGCCTTCGGCGGCGGCGGCCGCGAAGATCAAGACGCGCCAGGCGGACGACGGCACGCCGCTCATGGCCTGGCACGACCTCATGGCAAACCTCGGCACGCTGACCAGCAACGAGGTGGCGCTGCCCCAGGTCGGCGTCCAGGCCGGCAGCCGCACCATCCGAATGCTCGCCCGCCCCACCGCACTCCAGGAGCGCGCCTTCGCCCTCCTCGGCGTCCCCACCCCCCGTGTCCAGTAGCCAACCGCCCGATCCGGCCGAAAGGTGAGTCTGATCAGGTGGTTACCAGTTCGCCAAGTGAAAAGTTCGGCTTAGTCGAACCTCTCATGTGGATGGATGAATTCGGTGCGGTCATGGCCCTGTCTTTGTCGCCTGGATTGGATGCGCTTTCGCCAGCTCATGTAGGGTAGCGACAGATAGCACACGCATCACGTGGCGGTTGCACAGGGTGTGGGAAGGGCAATCGGTGATTTTCATCAGTTGCTTGGAATTCTGCCGTCGGTGATCGCCCCGCCACGCCGCTGAACGTGTATCTGATATCGATCAGCCGGCTGTGGAATTCACTTTTTGCGTGCGCTGCAATCGCGATTAGGGCCGATCTCCCGCGGCTGGGATGCGAAGTTAGTGGCGGCATCTTCAACGCCGACGTGAGTGGTTACCGTCATGCGTACACCTAGTTTGCTGCGCTGCATGAGTCTGAAGCTGTGACTCTTCCGCCGGCAATCCCCCGTCCGGTGGACAGCAGGTTCCAGGGGTAATCTCGAAGTACGGCACGAGAAGGGTGGCTGACGATTGCGAAG
>JBAPMW010000122.1:0-1937 GCA_049278815.1 Hyphomicrobiaceae bacterium | reverse complement strand
GCGCTACGCCGTCGCCGCCGAGCGCAAGCCGCTGGAGGAGGTGGCCCGGCCGCTGGCACAGGCGTAGGGGGGATTGCCGAGCGGGCCAATGCTTAAGGCGGGTGCCGCGCGACCGCCGCAGCGGTTTGCTGTCGGACGCGCGCCCATTACACGGCGAATTATGACCCGGAGCGGCCCTCCTCGCTAAGGGACAGCATGCGCAATTGTGTCACCGGGTAGCCGCCCCAGCGGTTGTGCACAACGGAGGTCATGGTCCTCGCCCTGAGGTGCATCTATTGCCAACTTGCGGCCCAAATGCGCGCATTTAGTACTTGGGCTGACGTTCCAACTGTCTAAGCTAGGCATGTTGTCACCTGTGACGCCATAGCAGATGAGGGAGCCATACCGATGCCGCTGTCACCCGCAAAGACCAAATACATTCACTACATGAACTATCTGCCCCCTGTAATGTATATTGTTCTGGGTGTTGTATTCATGGGTACGCCTTTCGTCATCGATGGAGCAAACGACTTTGAGATGACGGTCCTTTTTGTTCTTCTTGGTCTTGTGTTCTTCGGGTGGGGCGCCCTCTCGCTTTGGCGTCACCGCAGACGGGACCCAACGGCGCCAGTATACACGATTGACGATTTACCGTTGGACCAGCGCGCGCGCACCCTTCGCCGGATGATGCTGATAGTTCCCGTCGCGTTTACTCCAGCTGCTGCCCTCATCGGCTACGAGCTCGTGCGACTGGAATATGGTTGGGCAGATAGGGTGTCGGTGTGGGCGCCCGTTGCCTTTGTCTATAACACTTTCGGCTTCTGGCCGGCAGTCCTGTTCATCCCCGCGGCGGGGCTTCTGCTCATCCTGTTCCTTGCAACGAAATTGCGGTCGATCAAGGAATCAAACCCAACGATAGGTTGATCTCGATACGCTGGCGCTGCTATACGCCAAAGCGCTCAGCGCTCCTAAAACTCATGAGCATCATGCTCAAACGATCTGCCTCCTCCCTTGAAATCTTTCCGGTCTGCCGCAGGATCACCAACCATCTGTGACGTGGGCCCCTCGAAGTGTGCCCGCCATGCAACGCTGGGGCAGTCGCCGCCGGATGGGCGATGCTCCGTGCTGGCCAAGGCGGCCGAACTCCGCGAAAGTCCTGCCACGAAACGGGGCAGGGTAGGGACGACGATGCCAATCAAGGCTCGGCTTGGCGCCTGTGCGACGCTGGCGATGCTGTCGGTTGCGGCTCCGGCCGCCGCGGACGATCCACACGATCTCCTCGGCAGCCGCTGGCAGGTGGGCGGCTTGGTCTACGTCTCGCCGAGCTTCGAGGGCTCCAAGTCCTACGAGGCGATCGCCTTCCCCTTCCTGGCGCCGGCCGGACTGGGCGGCAGCGACAGCTTCGTCCAGCTCAAGGGCATCGACGATCTGCGCCTGCGCCTGCTGAAAATGGGCGGCCTGGAGATCGGCCCCCTGGCCGGCTACCGTTTCGGCCGCGACGGCGACGATGTCGTCAACGTGGCGGTGGACGACGTGGACGGCGGGCTGGTGCTCGGTGCGTTCGCGACCTACCGCGCCAGCGTGCTGGCCTTCTCCCTGTCCTACCATCACCAGGTCAGCGGCGACGACACCGGCGGCCTCGTCCGCCTCGGCGTCGAGCACACGATGCGGCTGTCCTCCGCGGTCAAGCTCACGACGGGGGTTGGCGCCAACTATGCGTCGCAGGACTACATGACCGCCTTCTTCAGCACGGCCGCATTCGACGCCGAAGCCGGTTTCAAGGACGTCTTTGTCTCCGCCGTCGCCAGCGTCGACCTGAGCGACCGCTGGGCCCTGCATCTCATCGGCCGCTACGCGCACCTGATCGGCGACGCGGCCGACAGCCCCATCGTCGAGACCGAGAGCCAGCTCTACGGCGGCCTCGCGCTGTCCTACAAGTTCGATTGGAGCCGTTAGGC
>JBAPMW010000121.1:0-2345 GCA_049278815.1 Hyphomicrobiaceae bacterium | reverse complement strand
CTCACCATCTCACCCTTTCGCCCGCCGCGTGCCCCCTCCGCGGTCTGGGCGACGCGAGCGGGACCCGCGCTCCCCCCCGGCCCGGGTCCCGCTCGCCCCAATCGGCGAATAGCGATTAGGGAGTAGTGAATAGGGAGATAGCCGTGAGCGGCCCCCCCTATTCGCTATTCGCTACTCACTATTCGCTCCTCTCACTCACCACTCACCATCTCACCAATATGCCCCTCATCCTCACCTCCGGCCCCGCTGTCGAGCCCGTCACGCTCGCCGAGGCCAAGGCCCACCTGCGTGTCGACGGCAGCGCCGAGGACACCCTGATCGCCAGCCTCATTGTCACCTCGCGCCTGCACGTGGAGGCGGCTGCGGGCCTCGCCCTCGTCACCCAGAGCTGGTCCTGGTACGTCGATGCCTGGCCGCGCGGGCACGCCCTCAAGCTGCCCCTGCGCCCCGTCCAAAGCATCGCCGCCGTCCGCCTCTACGAGGAGACCGGCGCCGCCACCACCCTCGACCCCGCCACCTGGTTCCTCGACGGCGCCGCCGCGCCGCCCCGCCTCGTGCGCCAGGGCGCGTTGCCCTGGCCCAGGCCCAGCCGCATCGCCAACGGCATTGAGGTCGCGTTCACCGCCGGCTTCGGCCCTGCCTCCACCGACGTACCCGCCCCCATCCGCCATGCCATCCTGCTCCTCATCGCCCACTGGCACGAGCACCGCTCGCCGCTGGAGGACGGCGCCCCTGCCGAGTTCCTGCCCGCCATGGTGTCGGAGCTGCTCGCTCAGTATAAAGCGGTGCGGCTCTGACGGGTGAGTTGGTGAGTGGTGAGGTGGTGAGTATCGGTCGGCGGCAGGAATGACCGTCGGCGCTCATCTCGCGCCACTCCCTACTCCCCATTCCCTACTCTCGCACCTGCCGTTGACCCACACCGGTGCCACCCGCTCGGCCCTAAACTCACCATCTCACCCCTCACCATCTCACCACTCACCATCTCACCATGAAAATCGTCTCCCTCCGCGACCGCCTCACCCTGGAGCAGCCCATCCGCACCCCCGACGGCGGCGGCGGCGCAACGGTTGCCTGGGAGCCTGTCGTCGAGCTGTGGGCCCACGTCCGCCCCCTCTCCGGCGATGAGCGCCTCCGCCACGACCAGATCGCCGCCCGTCTGACTCACGCCGTATGGCTCCGTCACCGCGCCGGCGTCGTTCCCGCCATGCGCCTCCGCCAGGGCACCCGCATCTACGAGATCGTCGCGGTACTCGACACTCCGCACCGTACCCACCTCAAATGCCTCTGCGAGGAGCGATCGCTATGAAGATCACCGCCACGTCCGCTACCACCATTCCCACCGACCGTCTCACCCAGCGCATCCGCACCGAGGCGCTTTCCTCGCGCACCGTCGAGCGCTTCCAACGCGAGCTGGAGGACGAACTCGACGCCATCTCCTCCTCCGAGCGCGCTGCCGATGCCGAGACGCGCCGCGACGCCCTGGAGCGCGCCGTCCGCCGCGTCTGGGGCGCCACGCTGTGACGGGGTCAGACCGTCTGGGTCTGACCCTGGTGAGATGGTGAGTGGTGAGATGGTGAGTATCGGTCGGCGCATGATGCGACCGACGGCCCTGACGACGGCGCCAGGCAATGTAGCCCCCGGCGCTACTCGCCGTTCGTCATCCTCTTCTACCTGCTCGCCGACGTCACGGATCATCCCACCTGCCGTTCATCCCCCACCGGCGCTGCGGGCTCATCGCTAAACTCACCACTCACCATCTCACCACTCACCCACCATGCCCTCCTGGTCCCTCCAGCAATCCGTCTTCGCCACGCTCACCGCCGACGCTGCGCTTACCGCCCTTCTGGGCGCCGGGCGCATTTACGACGACGTGCCCCAGGGCACCGCGCTGCCCTACGTCACCCTCGGCCCGGTCACGGCGCAGGACTGGTCAACGGGCAGCGAGAACGGTACGGAGCATCTCGTCACAGTGCACGTCTGGTCCGGGGCAAGGGGCAAGAAGCAGGCGCACGAGATCCTCGGCGCCATCCGCTCTGCCCTGCACGACCAGCCCCTGGCTCTTGCCGGCCACCGCCTCATCAATCTCCTCCACCAGCGCTCCGAGGTTCGCCGCACCCCCGACGGCGACACTCTCCAGGGCACAGGCCGCTTCCGCGCCGTGACGGAGCCCGAGTAGGTGTCAGACCCTCTGGGTCTGACACCGGTGAGATGGTGAGTGGTGAGATGGTGAGTGACTGGTGCCGCGAGTGGCGCGGGTGCGGATGAAAACGAGGTAGCCGAGACCCGCGGTCCGCCGTGCTCGGAATTGCGCGCGGCATGCAAGGATTGCGGACAAGGCATTGATC
>JBAPMW010000120.1:0-1798 GCA_049278815.1 Hyphomicrobiaceae bacterium | reverse complement strand
TGGCACAACCGGAATTTACTCCGGGGTCAGACCCGCAGGGTCTGACCCCAAAGGCGGAGTCGCCGATGAACCTGATGAAGATGATGAAGCAGGCCCAGGAGCTTCAGGGCCGCATGCAGCAGATGCAGGAGGAGCTGGCGTCCCTCCAGGTCGAGGGTCAGTCGGGTGGCGGCCTCGTCAAGGTGACGCTCAACGGCAAGATGGAGGCCCGCGCCGTGAAAATCGACCCGAGCCTGCTCAAGCCGGAGGACGCGGAGGTGGTGGAGGACCTGATCCTGGCGGCCTTCCAGGACGCCAAGAGCAAGGCCGAAGCCGCCATGCAGCAGAAGATGCAGGAGGTGACCGGCGACCTGCCGCTGCCGCCCGGGATGAAGCTTTTTTGAGAGAGGTGAGATGGTGAGTGGTGAGATGGTGAGTTTGGGCTGCCATCCGTGACGGCCGGAGGGTGACAAAATCGAGGTGGATCGGAGCATTGCCCCGGAGCTCGACCTGTCACTCGCTCATCTAGCGGACAAGCGGCAAGACAAGGCCGAGACCGGCACTGGCTGCCACGTCGATCTTGTCACCCACCGCCTTCCCTAGGCACCGCCCCAAATCTCACCACCTCACCACTCACCATCTCACCGGAAACCCCCATGGCCAAGTCCACCGCAGGCCCCGAGATCGAGCGGCTGATCGCGCTGCTGGCGCGCCTGCCGGGGCTCGGCCACCGCTCGGCACGCAAGGCGGCGCTCACCCTCCTCAAGCGGCACACGGACCTGCTGGAGCCGCTCGCGGCGGCGCTGTCGGATGCGGCCGCCAAGATTGTCACCTGTGCCACCTGCGGCAACCTCGATACCCTGAGCCCCTGCACCCTCTGCCGCGATCCCGCCCGCGATCGATCGCTGATCGTGGTGGTGGAGGAGATCGGCGACCTGTGGGCGCTGGAGCGCGCCGGCGTGGTGAAGGGCGTCTACCACGTGCTGGGCGGGCATCTCTCCCCGCTCGACGGCGTCGGCCCTTCCGACCTCAGCATCGGCAAGCTGATCGAGCGGGCGATGCCCCCCGTGCAGGAGGTGCTGCTCGCCCTCAACGCCACGGTGGAAGGCCAGGCCACGGCGCACTACCTCACCGACCGGCTGCGCGGCCGCGACCTCAAGGTCACCCGCCTCGCCCAGGGCGTGCCCATGGGCGGCGAGCTCGACTACCTCGACGAAGGCACCCTCGCCGCCGCCATCAAGAGCCGGCGGACGCTGTGATGGGCGTCGTCGTCAGCTCATTGAAGTGACCGTCAGCCGCGCTGCAGCCTTGACTTCCGCCGCCGAAGCGGTACGCACCACGATCTCCACGCTCTGGCCGAGCGCCACAAGGAAGCGCAGCAGCCGCTCGACCGAGAACTGGCGGAAATGCCCCTTGAGCATCTTGGAGACATCGGGTTGCGCGATGCCAAGCCGGCGCGCGGTAGCCGTCTGGGTGAGGCCTTGGGCACTCATGACGGTCGCGATCAGCCGCACGAGCTCTGCCTTGAGGGCATGCTCCTCCGGGTTCTTGAAACCGAGATCGGCATAGACGTTGCCGCTGCTCCTGGTGATGCTCGCGCTCATGTCCTAGTCGACTTCCCATGCTCGACGGCATCCTTGAGGCGCCGCTTGATCAGGTCGAGATCCTTCTTCGGCGTGGCGATGGCCTTCTTGGACTTCTTCTGGAAGAAATGGAGCACGCTCCGCCAAAGCCCTTCAGCGGCTTTGCATTCGCCGGCTTGTCGCCCTTCTGAGCCAGCCCAAGCGCGTAGCCGATTCCGTCCTTCACTCCCTCTGGG
>JBAPMW010000119.1:0-4262 GCA_049278815.1 Hyphomicrobiaceae bacterium | reverse complement strand
AGCGAATTGCGAATTGCGAATTGCGAGTTGGGGTCGAGCGCGTAGAAGCGCCTCGCGCCCCCTATTCGCTACTCGCAATTCGCAATTCGCTCTTTACGACGCCGCCAGCGCCAACCCAGTCCGATATCCGATCGTCGAAGGACTGGACCGACCACCTGCTTGCCAGCCGTCCCTCCGCCCCCTATCGTAGAGCGAGTTCGCAAATCGTACGCATGTTCGGATATCGAACAGGTAAGAAGGCGTACCGAGACAAGGGGAGACAAACGTCCATGGACACGCCGGAGGCTGCGAGACGGGACGAGGATCGCGAGGCGTTTGCCAGGAGGCCCGAGACCATCGGCGCGGTCGCTGCCAGCGCGCCGCAGACGGGCGCGGAGTACCTGGAGTCGCTGAGGGACGGGCGCACTGTCTACATCTACGGCGAGCGCGTAGAGGACGTGACCACCCATCCGGCCTTCCGCAACACGGCGCGCATGGTGGCCCGCCTCTACGACGCGCTGCACGACCCCAAGCGAAAATCCAAGCTGCTGCTGCCCACCGACACCGGCAACGGCGGCATGACGCACGCCTTCTTCAAGGCCCCCAAGACCCTCGACGACCTGCTGGCCGGCCGCGCGGCCATCGCCGAGTGGGCGCGCATCACCTACGGCTGGATGGGCCGCTCGCCCGACTACAAGGCGTCGTTCCTTGCCACGCTGGGCGCCAATGCCGAGTTCTACGACCCCTACCAGGAGAATGCGCGGCGCTGGTACAAGTTCGCCCAAGAGCGGGTGCCGTTCGTCAACCACGCCATCATCCATCCCCCCATCGACCGCGACCGGCCGCCCAGCGAGGTGGTGGACGTGTGCGCGCACGTGGAGAGGGAGACGGACGCGGGCCTCATCGTCTCGGGCGCCAAGGTGGTGGCCACCGGCTCGGTGCTCACCAACTACACCTTCGTCGCCCACCACGGGCTCCTGCCCGTGCAGGACAAGAAATTCGCCTGCGTGTTCATGATCCCCACCGGGTCCCCAGGCGCGAAGTTCATCTGCCGCACCTCCTACGAGATGACCGCCACGGTGATGGGCAGCCCGTTCGACTATCCGCTGTCCTCCCGTGTCGACGAGAACGACGCCGTGTTCATCATGGACAAGGTGCTCGTCCCCTGGGAGAACGTGTTCGTCTACGGCGACATCGATAAAGCCAACAATTTCTTCCCGCGCACCGGGTTTCTGTCGCGCTTCGTGGTGCACGGCTGCACCCGGCTGGCCGTCAAGCTCGACTTCATCGCCGGCCTGCTGCTGAAGGCGGTGGAGGCGACCGGCACCAAGGATTTCCGCGGCGTCCAGGTCAACATCGGCGAGGTGATCGCCTGGCGGAACCTGTTCTGGGGCCTCTCCGATGCCATGGTGCGCGATCCGCGGCCGTGGATCGGAGACTACGTGCAGCCCAACGCCGACCCGGGCAACGCCTACCAGGTGATCTCGACGATCGCCTACAGCAAGATCAAGTACCTGATCGAGCAGATCGTGGCCTCGGGCCTGATCTACCTCAACGGCCATGCCAGCGACTTCAAGAACCCGGAGATCCGCCCCTACATCGACCGCTACATGCGCGGCTCCAACGGCTACAAGGCCGAGGAGCGGGTGAAGCTCATGAAGCTCCTGTGGGACAGCCTTGGCACCGAGCTCGGTGGCCGGCACGAGCTCTACGAGATCAACTACGGCGGCTCGACCGACCAGATCCGGCTGTTCAACCTCTGGGGCGCGCAGGCCTCCGGCAATGCCGACAAGTTCAAGGGCTTCGCGGAGGAGTGCATGGCCGAGTACGACCTCGACGGCTGGAAGGTGCCCGACCTCGCCGATCCCGGCGCGCTCAGCTACCACGCCACGAAGCGGTGATGCTGCAACCCTTCGGCTGGCGGGCCGATGCGAGTGGGATCGCTTGCCTCTGGGGGCGTCCTGGGTCATAGCCCTTGCCGGGGGCTTTGGACCAAGGTGTTGAGGCGGGGGGAGAGCTGGCGGCCATGATCTCGCGGCTGGAGCTGGGGAGCCTGGTGACCGTCATCGGCGGCTCGGGCTTTGTCGGGCGCTATGCGGTGCGCGCGCTCGCGGCCGACGGCTGGCGCATCCGCGCCGCCACGCGCCGGCCGGACCTTGCCGGCCATCTCCAGCCGATGGGCGCCGTGGGCCAGATCCACCCCGTGCAGGCCAACCTGCGCTACCCCGAATCGATCCGCCAGGCCGTTGCAGGCTCAAGCGCGGTGGTGAACCTGGTGGGCATCCTGGCCGAGTGCCGCTTCTGCCTGTCGCGCTCGGCGCGGCAGGGCTTCCACGCCGTCCACGTGGCCGGTGCCCGCGAGGCGGCGCGCGCCGCCAAGGAGGCCGGCGCCAAGACCTTCGTGCACGTCTCGGCCATCGGCGCCGACCGCAAGTACTGGGCGAAGTACGCCCGCACCAAGGCGGCCGGCGAGGCCGCGGTGCTGGCCGAGTTCCCGACCGCGGTGATCCTGCGGCCCTCCCTGGTGTTCGGCCCCGAGGACCAGCACTTCAACCGCTTCGCGGCCATGGCAAGCCTGCCGCTCGCGCCGCTGCCGCTGATCGGCGGCGGCAAGACGAGGTTCCAGCCGGTGTACGTGGGAGACGTGGCGGCGGCAATAACGGCGGCCTGCGCCGGCAGGGCCACGCCGCGCACCGTCTACGAGCTGGGCGGACCCGACATTGTCACCTTCCGGCAGATCCTGGACCTGGTGCAGCAGTGGTCGGGCCACCGCAAATGGTATCTGCGCGTCCCCTTCTGGCTGGCCCAGGTGGGGGCGTTCCTGACGGCGCCGTTGCCGCAGAGCCTGCGGCCCGTGACGGTGGACCAGGTGCGCCTTCTGATGCGCGATAACGTGGTGAACGCGGCTGCCGTCGAGGAGGGCCGCACCCTGCAAGGCCTCGGCATCGCCCCCCAGGCCATGGCCAGCGTGGTGCCGCAATACCTGGAGCGCTTCCAGCCGCATGGGCAGTTCGCGCAGTACCACAGTTGAATCGGGGTGCGAATGGTGTGTGGTGAGATGGTGAGATGCAGGACGGCACGCGTAGCGCCGGAGGTCTCCATCCGCACGGAATTGGCGCGAGGCGCTGGCAGACAAGCAGAAGTGCGCCCGAAGGGCGGGCGCTGGCGGTGTGCGGCGCAGGCTCGCTATCAAACGACCGGCGCCTCGCCGGAGCCGAGCTAACGCGGATCGAGGTCGATCTCTTAGCGTTGGGACTTTGATTTTCGGTCGCTAGCCCGCACCGTGGCCGTCCGATCGCCCCTCGCCTGCTTGGGCTTGCGGTCGGTTCTCTGATCCATGAACGCACCGGAGGCAGAGTCCCTTTTCACCCAAGCGCCGGCGGGCGAGCTCTTGACCTGCGAACTCTGAGACTGGTGCCCGCCACTGCGCTTGGCATCATCCCGCGGTCGATATGTCTGTCCGATCTTGTCGATGGCGGCACTGGCGAGAAAGCTTGAGCGCGTTAGACCTCGCTTCTCCGCCTCCTCGTCAATCGCCTCGAGTGTGCCTGCATCAATAGAGATGTTCGCGCGAACTGGCCGCGCCTTGTCGAGCAGGAGCGGCACCATCACCATGCTTTCGCTGCTGGGGTCGTACGCGGCAGCCTGGTCGCGACGAATTTCATCCATGGTGCGAGGCGCCGGAACGGCTCGGCCATTGGCTACGTAGTGCGCCGCCACTTCGCGCAGCGCGTTGATTGCATCGCTCATTGCAGCCTCGGGCGTGGGCCCGCCGCCGTAGCACCCAGGAAAGTCCGGAATGCGGACACCCCACACGTCCCGCGCGCCATCGAGAATGCCAACATACTGTGCCACTGCTGCCGCTCCTAGACCCAGCCCGCAAGCTTTGCGATGTCGCGTGCGACGCCGAGCGATTGTTTCCTATGACGCGGAACCACAATCAGGATGCCAGGCTTTGCGGAATGCTCGTATTTGTCGTGTTTCCCGCCAGGCAGTTTGGTCCACCCATCGCGTAGCAGGCGGGCGACGATCTTTCGTGTGTTCGTCTCAAGAGACACCGTCGAGCCTGCTCCGATACGCAAATATATGTGTAGCCGCTATGGACTGCAACCATCAAGGCTGGAGGTGTCGTCATGAAGCTCGTCTGCTTCGATATCCGCAATCCCCGCCGCGCCCTGCGCCGCCACCCCGCGGTGGGCCAACACGCCCCGAACCTCGACAGCATCGAGCGCATGCTCACGGCCGGCGCACTGGCGCTGGAGAAGAAGCTCGGTGTGGACTCA
>JBAPMW010000118.1:0-6642 GCA_049278815.1 Hyphomicrobiaceae bacterium | reverse complement strand
CCCACAAGGGGGAGGGGAATCCGGTTGGCGTCTCTCCGCCTCGTGCGAGGCCTGCCGCGCCGCCCCCATCCTGGAGCCTGGAGCTAATGGTCCGTCCGTTGGCGTCGTCAAGAAACTCTGCTTAGTCGGCGACCAGGGAGATGACGACGCGGCTCTTGCTGCGATGGTCCTCGACAGAAAGCAGGATGCCGTTGGTCGGCGGGGTCTCGGCCAGCTTCAGAATCTCGTCCATGTTTACGTCCTGCATCTGCTTAGGCAGGAGCTTCGAAGCGGCCTTCGCCAGCGACCGCCCCCGTCAGGCTGGGGACGGACGAGTTGGGGTATCAATTCGATCGAGCGCGGCGACGACCGAAGGGTCCCGGAGGCGTTCAATACTCCGACGTATCGTTTTTCTTCTTCCTTCCGGCTTTGGTCTCGTCAGACGTGCCCTTCGCGCGCTGGAATCGCAGGCCGCAGCCTTTGCGGTTCGACGCTCGCTCCAGCGCCTCGAACTCGCCCTTGAGGCGGCCGAGCTCCGCCGCCGTTGCGCCGTCGCCTTTGATGAAGAATGCGGCGGGCCAGAACAGGACGAGGGCGACGCCGGTCGCGACCGCGTCGTTGCTCGCCTTCTCGTCCTGCACGCCGGAAACCTCGGCAAAGCGTCGGCGGATACTTTGGGCCTCCTGGCCGATCTGCCCGCACGAGAGGTGCTGATACTGCACCTCGGATACGTACTGCGGCTGGATGTCGTTCGATGACGAAGCACATCCCGCGCACAGAACGCCGCAAAGCAGCAAAGCGCCACGACGCATGTCCCCTCCCCCAGCCCTCTGAAAGTATTACATCGGTATGTTAATAGCAGACGACGGATGCGGGATGTGATACGTGGGCGCATCACTCACAGGAAAATCCGTGCAGGAAGGCTAGCCGAGCCACTCCGGCATGCGGTCGAGGTCGATCAGGTCGGCATAGGTGGGGCGGGGGCGGACGATGGCCCAGTCGGCGCCGTTGACAAGCACCTCGGGCACCAGGAGCCGCGAATTGTAGGTCGACGACATGGTGGCGCCGTAGGCGCCGGCACCCATGATGGCGAGGAGGTCGCCCGGGGCAGACGGGGGCAGCATGCGGCCCTGCGCCAGATAGTCGCCGGTCTCGCAGACGGGCCCCACGACATCCTGCAGGACGGGCGCCGCCTGGGACGCCGCCTCGCGCAGCGGCCAGATCTCGTGCTCGGCCTCGTACAGCGTCGGGCGGATCAGATCGTTCATGGCGGCGTCGACCACCGTGAAGACCTTGTCGCGGCCGCGCTTCACATAGAGCGTGCGCGTGACCAGCACCCCGGCGTTGGCGACGATCACGCGGCCCGGCTCCAGCACCATCTTGAGCCCCAGGCCGCCCAGGGTCTCGCGCACCATGTCGGCGTAGGCCTTGGGGGAGGGCAGGATGTCGTTGCCGGCGCTGCGATAGGGCACGCCGAGGCCGCCGCCCAGGTCGAGATGCTCGATGCTATGGCCCTCGCGGCGCAGCTCCGCTACCAGGTCGCGCATCAGCGTGAAGGCGTTGCGGAACGGCGCCAGGTCGGTGATCTGGCTGCCGATATGCATGTGGACCCCGGCCACCTGGATGCGGGGCAGCCGAGCGGCTTTGGCGTAGAGCCGCAGCGCGTCTCCGTAAGGGACGCCGAATTTGTTCTCGGCCTTGCCGGTGGAGATCTTGGCGTGGGTCTTGGCGTCCACGTCGGGGTTGATGCGCAGCGCGATGCGGGCGGTGCGGCCGAGGCCGGCGGCGACCTCGCTCAGGGCCTCCAGCTCAGGCTCGGACTCCACGTTGGAGCCGAGGATGCCCTGCTTGAGGGCGAAGGCCATCTCGTCCCGCGTCTTGCCGACGCCGGCGAAGATGATGCGGCCGGCCGGCACGCCGGCGGCGAGCGCGCGCCGCAGCTCGCCCTCCGAGACCACGTCCATGCCGGCGCCGAGCCGGCCCAGGGTGGCGATCACGGCCTGGTTGGAGTTGGCCTTGATGGCATAGCAGATCAGCGCGTCGAGGCCGGCGAAGGCCTCCTCCAGCACGCGGTAGTGCCGCTCCAGCGTGGCGGTGGCATAGCAATAGAACGGCGTGCCCACCTCGGCGGCAAGGGACGCCAAGCTCACGTCCTCCGCGTGGAGGACACCACCGCGGTAGGCGAAATGGTGCATCGATTGGGTGGCGGTCAGCGGATCAGCGGATCCAGTATAGACGGCCGGTGCGGCGTTGGCTCGCCCGGCTTGGTGGGCGGGATGTCGGCCGTCGACTTGGGCGGGGTCTCAAGCGGCCCGCGCACGCCGCAGCCCGCACTGGCGGCCATCGCCAGCGCGGCCGACGCGATCACAAGCCAAAGCGGCAAGCGGCTCAGCATGTGGTGTCCGTGACCCCGTGTGAACCTTGTTGTGACCCCGGCGGTGAACCTTGTTCATCACCGGCAGACACCCTTTGCAGCTCCACGTTGGTCCATGTTGGAGCCACTCTGGGCCACAATGCGAGGTATCTAGCCCGTTGCCTGCGGCTTTTCCAACCGCTTTATCCAGTCCTGGGCCATTTTCTCCACGTTCTGTGGCGCCGTTCCACCATAGCTTGCACGGCTTCTGACCGAGCTGTCCACCGAAAGCACGGAGAGGACATCCTCAGTGATGCGCGGCTCCGCCGCCTGCATGGCCGCCAGCGGCAGGGCATCGAGCCCCACCCCTTGCGCCTCTGCCGCGGCCACGATCCGGCCGGTGACATGATGCGCCTCGCGGAAGGGGAGGCCCAGCGCCCGCACCAGCCAGTCCGCCAGATCGGTGGCCGTGGAGAAGCCGGCACCGGCGGCGGCCCGCATGGCTGCGCCGTCGGGCTCCAGGTCGTCCACCATGCCGGTCATGGCGGCCAGCCCCAGGCTCAGGCTGGCGAGGGCATCGAAGGTGAGCTCCTTGTCCTCCTGCATGTCCTTGGCATAGGCGAGCGGCAGGCCCTTCATCACCATCAGCAGGCCCTGAAACGCCGCCGCGATGCGGCCTATCTTGGCACGCACCAGCTCCGCGGCGTCTGGGTTACGCTTCTGCGGCATGATCGACGAGCCGGTGGTGAACTTGTCGGAGAGGCGCACGAAGCCGAACTGCGGGGTCATCCACAGCACGATCTCGTCGGCGAGGCGCGACAGGTGCATGGCCGCAATCGAGGCTGCCGCCAGGGTCTCCAGCACGAAGTCGCGGTCGGAGACGGCATCGAGCGAGTTGGCGCACGGCCGGTCGAAACCGAGGGCCTTCGCGGTGCTGTCGCGGTCGATGGGGAACGACGTGCCGGCCAGCGCGGCGGCACCCAGCGGGCACTGATTGAGCCGCTCCCGCGCTCCCGCCAGCCGGCCGCGGTCGCGGGCCAGCATCTCCACGTAGGCCAGCAGGTGGTGGCCGAAGGTGACGGGCTGGGCGGGTTGGAGGTGCGTGAAGCCCGGCATGATGAGCCCGCTGTGCACCAGCGCCTTGCGGGCCAGCGCCAGCGCCAGCCCCGCCAGGGCCGCATCCGCATCGTCGATCCAGGCCCGCACGTAGAGGCGGAAATCGGTCGCCACCTGGTCGTTGCGGGAGCGCGCCGTATGCAGGCGGGCGGCCGGCTCGCCGATCAGCTCCTTGAGGCGGCTCTCGACGTTCATGTGCACGTCCTCCAGCGCGCGCGAGTAGACGAATTGCCCGCTCTCGATCTCGCCGAGCACGCGGTCGAGGCCCGCGACGATGCTGGCCGCATCCTCCGCGGCGACAATGCCCTGCCGGCCGAGCATGGCCGCATGCGCCTTGGAGGCGCGAATGTCGAAGGGAGCCAAGGCCTTGTCGAAACCGATGGAGGCATTTATCTCCTCCATGATCGCGGCCGGGGACGACGTGAAGCGCCCACCCCACATCTTATTGGCGGAATTGTCGGTCACGAGGTCCTACCCCTTGGTGCAAACCTGAGTGGAGCGAATGCAGCCCCAGCCTCCGAGGCAGAGCGCATTGCGAACGGCGGCCATCTCCCTGGCCACCGCGGCCATCGCCGCGGCGGTGGGGTTTGCCGCGGTATACGTGACGTATGGCCGGCCAGACAACGCCCCTGAGAGCCGGGCTGAGAGTCCGGCCCCCCAGGCCAAGACCGCCGCTCCGCCCGCGCCTGCGCCCCAGGACCTCCCGAAAGGCCCCGGCAGCAATCCGCTGAGCACGGGCCAGATGGCCGCCTTCGTGTTCCGCTCCGAGCCGGCAGCCCTGCCTGAGATCAAATTCCAGGACGGCGAGGGCAAGGAGCGGACGCTCAGCGAGTGGCGCGGCAAGGTGGTGCTCCTCAACCTGTGGGCCACCTGGTGCCTGCCCTGCCGCAAGGAGATGCCCGCCCTCGACCGCCTGCAGAAGGTGCTGCGCTCCGACACGTTCGAGGTGGTGGCCTTGAGCGTCGACCGCAAAGGCCTGGAGGCGTCGAAGAAGTTCCTCAACGACACCAAGGTCGAGCGGCTGGCGCTCTACGTGGACCCCAGCGCCCGCGCCAACACCGACTTGCGCGCCGTGGGCCTGCCCGTCACCCTCCTCATCGACGCCGAAGGCCGCGAGATCGGCCGCCTCCTCGGCCCCGCCGAGTGGGACGGCGAGGACGCGATCCGGCTGATCCGGGCTGCTCTGAAGTAGGGCTCTACCGCATCAGGCTTGGCAACCACAGCGCGATGGCGGGAAAAGCGATCAGGATGGCAAGTCTGAGGACGTCGGCCACCATGAAGGGCAGCACGCCGCGGAACAGCGTACCCGTCGGCACGTGTGGCAACAAGGCGTTGAGGACGAACAGGTTCATACCGACGGGCGGGCTGATCAGCCCGATCTCCACGACCACCACGATCAGAACTCCGAACCAGATGGGATCGAGGCCGAGATGCACGATGAGCGGAAAGAACACCGGCACCGTCAGCAGGATCATCGACAGCTCTTCCATCGCCGTGCCGAGAACCACGTAGATCGCACAAATCGCCGCCACAACCATGACCGGCGATAGGTTGAAGGCTGTTACGAGGTTCTTCAGGTCGTCGGGCATGGACGTGTAGTTGACGAACTCGGCGAACATCAGCGCGCCGATCAGGATGGCGAACAGCATCGCCGTAGTGCGCGCCGATTCCACAAGCGAGTCGAGCAGCGCGCGCCAGGTGAGCGCGCGCCGCGCGAGGGCGAAGCAAAGTGCGCCGAAGGCGCCGATGCCTGCCCCTTCTGTCGCCGTGAAGAGGCCGCCGTAGATGCCGCCCATGACGACGACAAAGAGCAGCACCACAGCCCACACGCCCCTCAGAGCGATGAACCGCTCGCGCCAACTCGCGCGTTCCCCGCGTGGGCCAGAGGTCGGATCGGTCCACACGGCCCACTGCACGGCGAGGCACAGCAGGACGGCGCCGAGAATGCCCGGCAGGATGCCGGCGGCGAACATCTTGCCGATGTTGGTCTCGGTCAGCACGCCGTAGATGACCATCAAAGTGGAGGGGGGGATCATGATGCCGAGCGTGCCCCCACCGGCGATGGCGCCGGTCGACAAGCGGTCGGAATAGCCGAGACGGCTCATGGCCGGATACGCGACCTTGGCCATGGTGGCGGCGGTGGCGATAGAGGAGCCGCAGATGGCGCCGAAGCCGGCGCAGGCGCACACCGTCGCCATGGCCAGCCCGCCGCGCAGATGGCCGATGCACTTATAGGCGGCGCGGAACAGCTCCTGCGACATGCCGGCCCGGGTGACGAGGCTGCCCATAAGAATAAAGAGCGGGATGACAGAAAGGGTATAGTTGCGCCCCGTCTCGTAGACCTTTGTCTCCACCATCGCCATGGCAATCGCGAAGTTCCAGTCGCGGATATAGGCGACGCCGAGGAAGCCGACCACGCCCATGGCGACGGCGATCGGAAGGCGCAGGAGCGCAAGCGCCATCATCAGGCCGAGGCCGATCAAGGCTTCCGTCATGTCGCGCTCGTGTTTTCAGGATCGAACTGCGGTCCGGTGCGGGGAGGTGGCGGGAAAACCGCCTTGGCGAGGTGAACAACGCCGGTTACCGCCACCATGACCGTCATGAAGTAAACGAAGGGGGCGACCGGCACGCGCAAGACGTCGGTGGTGTCGCCGTAGCCGGCGATCGTGCCGGCCTTGATCCACACGCGCCAGGCGAGCGCGAGGATGATGATGCCGCAAACAAGGTCGACAGCCCGCCGCAACAACGACTGCCCCTTTGCGCCAAGCGTCATATCGATGAAATCGAGCGTCACGTGCTCACCGGCCCGCGAGGCGAGCGGCAGTCCGGCAAAGATCAGCGTCAGCAGCAGCAGCTCGGTGACCTCAAAGGCGCCGCGCAGCGGCCAGTTGAAAAGGTAACGGCCGATCACGTCGGCCGTCGTCAGCGCCATCAGACCGAACAGAAGGATTGCCGCGGCGGCTCCCAGCACGCGGTCGAACCAGGAGCCGGCCTCTGGAGAGCGCGATGTCACAGCCCGCGGCTCTGTCACTTGCCAGCGGCGAGGCGTGCCACCTCCGCGCGAAACTCGGCGAGCACCTTGACGCTGTCGATGCCCTTGGCGGCGGCGGCTTTTATCCAGTTGTCCTCGAGCTGCTTGGTCCTTTCGCGCACGCCCTTGATGAGCTCGGGCGAGGCCTCGTCGATGCGGATGC
>JBAPMW010000117.1:0-2837 GCA_049278815.1 Hyphomicrobiaceae bacterium | reverse complement strand
GCACGTGGGAGACGGATGGCGCCATCCACGTCCCGTCGCAGCAGACGACCGCCTATTTGTAGGCACCGCGCCAGGCGGGCGGAGATAGGCAGCGTGCAGAGGCTGCCCGTCGTTGTGCGATCGGCCTTAATGAAGCGCAAGGGCGGCTGGACGCGATCGAACGTCAGCCGTCAGCGGCAATGGCGTGATCCACATCCAATGGAAAGTGCCCGGTAGGACTGCCATTCTCAGTCAGGCGCGGCGCGAGGGGTCACTTCGGCGGCATCCCAGCGCGTCAGGTACGATCGGGTCACGGGCACCGTACCGACGCTTTTGGCGATCTGCGTTTGGAACACCATCCAATTCAGCCGCCGATAAGCGGCCTCACAGAGTTGCAGGTAGTATTCCCACATGCGGCAGAAGCGCTCGTCATACAGCGAGCGCACCTTGTCGCGATTGTCCTGAAATCTTCGATGCCATTGCCTGAGCGTCTCGGCATAGTGGAGACGCAGGATCTCGACATCGGTGGCCCAGAGGCCTGCTCGTTCGATGGCAGCGAAAGCTTCCGAAAGCGATGGCACATAGCCGCCAGGAAAGATGTATTTGACCATCCAAGGCGATGTAGAGCCTGGAGGGGCCATTCGCCCAATCGAGTGGAGCAGGCAAACGCCTTCGTTGGTCATAACCTCACGTATCTTTCCAAAGAACTCGTCATAGCGGTTTTGGCCGACGTGCTCGAACATGCCAATGGAAACGATACGATCGTATCGACCACTCTCCTCGCGATAGTCGAGCAGCTTGAACGATACCTTGTTGCCGAGGCCTGCAGCCCTCGCCCGATCCTGCGAAACCCGCCACTGCTCCTCCGACAAGGTCAGACCGACGACCTCGACATCCCATGCTCGGGCGAGGTGCAGCGCCAATCCCCCGAAGCCGGAACCGATGTCGAGGACGCGCATGCCGGGCTCGAGCAGCAACTTGGCGGCAACCCGCTTCTTCTTGTTCGACTGCGCCTCCTCCAGACTCTGGTCTTTGCTCGTGAAGTAGGCGCACGAATATTGCAGGTCCCTGTCGAGAAACAGCTCAAACAGCTCGCGCTTGAGATCGTAATGAAACGCCACGTTGGCTTTTGCCTGACCGATGACGTTCTGAAGCGCACTGGGACGGGCCGCTGCGTGGCTGTCGTGCAGACGCGGCATGAGATTGCAGGCGAAGAAATCAAGCACGTCGTAGAGAGACCCCTCGTCGACGGTCAGCGTGCCCGCCATGTACGCTTCGCCAAGATAGAGATCCGGCATCACAAGCATTCGGCGCAACAGCCTCTTGTCCGTGATCCTGATGCTCGCCCGTGGTCCTTCCGACGCGCCATCCAGAACATGGACCTCGCCGTCGGGAGCAATGACCTTCAGTTGGCCTGCTTTGATCGGACCCTTGAGAAACGCTTCCATGGCTACTCCCTTAGAGGCGTAGCTCTAGTCACCGACTAGATGGGTTGCATCAGACGCTGGCTGACCGCACGTCACTCTATAGTACCTCGAGGCGTTCCTGCGAGCGACCGCCACTCTCAACTTGGTGCTCACGACCCCAGAGCGGTCCAAACGCACACCCGGCCACGAAAGCCGCTTGCCCGTACTGCTGGTCGGCCGACGCAACATTGAGTCATGGATGGCCGCAAGCCGGAAGCTGGACGATCCACAGACGGCACTGCTGCCGGGCTACCGCTCCAGGGCCGCATCGCGCACCAGCACGCCTTCGTCGTAGAGCGCGGCAATCTCGGCGTCCGACAGGCCGGCCAGCTCCTTCAGCACCGCCTCGTTGCCCGCCCCCAGCAGGTCGGCCCGGACGTCGGTGCGCTGGTCGGCGCGCTCGGGCCAGCGTGAGAAGCGGACCGGTGGGCCGGGGATGGCGAAGGCGCCGAGCTGCGGGTCCGACACCTGGCGGACCGTGCCGCGCTGGCGCAGATGCGGGTGCGCCATCGCCTCGTTGAGGCTGAGCACGGGCGCGCACGGCACGCGATGGCACTCCAGCGCCGCGACGGCGGCCTCGCGCGTGTCGAAGCCGGCGAGCCAGCGCTCGATCAGCGCCACAATCTCGGCATTGTTGTCGCGCCGGGCGCGGGCGTCCTTGAAACGCGCATCGTCCACCAGCTCCGGCATGCCGAGCGCGGCGGCGAGCTGGCTCCACTGGTGCGGCAGGGCGGTGATGTTGATGGTGGTGCCGTCGCGGCAGCGGAAGAGCCCTGTCGGACCGCCGTCGGGATGCTGCGAGCCGGTGCGCCTGGGGATGAATTTGTCCCCGCGCAGCGCGACGCGGGGCACGTTCACCTCGTGCATGTGGAAGTAGGTGTCGAGGATGGCGGCGTCGATGTGCTGACCCTCGCCGGTGCGCTCGCGGTGCAGCAGCGCAAAGCCGATGGCCATGGCGGCGGCCACACCGGTGGAGACATCGCCGACGGCAAGGGAGAGCTGCGCCGGCGCGCCGTCGGCCTCGCCGATCTGGTCGGTGACGCCGGCGTAGGCCGCGGCGATGTAGTCGTAGCCGGGCTGGGCGCTGAGCGGCCCCGTCTGCCCTGCCACCGAGATGGAGCACATGACGAGGCGCGGATTGAGGGCGCAGAGGTGCTCGTAGGCGAGGCCCGCGCGCGCCATCACGCCGGGGCTGAAGTTCTCGACCAGCACGTCGGCCTTGGCGGCCAGGACCTTGAGGATCTCGGTCGAGCGCGGGTGCTTCCAGGCGAGCGCCAGGGAGCGCTTGGAGTGGTTATGCTGGAAGAAGTAGGTGCTCTGCGAGGAGGCTTTCGGCGCCCGCGGCTTGATGCCCTGGAAGCGCGAGCGGTCGCCGTCAGGTGCCAGCTCCAC
>JBAPMW010000116.1:0-3472 GCA_049278815.1 Hyphomicrobiaceae bacterium | reverse complement strand
GTTTAGAGCTTGTTAGCCGAATCGGCTGGAGAACCAGCGGACCCACCGCCAACTCCAGTTCGACGTGGCAGCGTCGAGGAGGACTCTTCCCCAATGTTGATGAGTGCGATCGAGGGCGCCCTGTCGGTGCCCGCCTACCCCGAGCTTGTCGGCAAGCGCGTGCTGATCGCCGGCGTGACGCGTCGGGCCGGCGTCGACATCGCCCGTGCCTTCGCCGAACGCCGCGCCCGCATTATACTTCAGTTCGCCGAGGCCAGCGCCGCCATGCAGGCGGCGGCCGAGGTCGTGGCGCCGGATGCGCTGGAGATGCGGGTCTACGGCCCGGTGGCGGAGGGCGCGGCGACGGTGCGCTTTGCCAAGAGCGCCGTGCAGGCGTTCGGCGGGCTCGATGCGGTGATCAACATGGTGCCGCTGGAGCCGGCTGCCCTCGATCCCGCTGCCACGCTGGAGGATGTGGACCGGCTGATCGCCGCGCAGCTGGAGCTGCCGCTGCTCCTTTCCAGGATCGCCGCCAACCGCATGAGCGTGACGTGGACGCAGGGGCTCATCCTCAACGTCGCGACCCTGGCGGGCCGCCGGACCGGAGGCATGGGCGGCGCCCGGCGGGCGTTCGCGACGCTGGCCAAGTCCACCTTGGTGGACATGACGCGGGGCCAGGCCGAGGAGTGGGCCGGGCGCGGCATCCGCTTTAACGCCGTCGCGCCCGCGACCGCGCTGGCCGAGCCGGCGCCGAGGCTCACCGGCGAGGCCGACGTGGCCTCGCTGGCGCTCTACCTGGCCTCCGAGCAGGGCAGGACCCTCTCGGGTTGCGTGTTCGAGGCGGCGTGACCATCCCTTGTGGAGATCCCTTGTGGTCAGGTGGCCTGGGTCCCCGCCTGCGCCGGGATGACGTTGTGTTGAGGCCGTGCCCTTCCAACTTGCGTCATTCCCGCGGAGGCGGGAACCCAGTGCACGCAGGGCATGGGGCACCTATCGGTGATCAGCTACCGGCAATCGCCGGCGGTCGGTTGGACCGACACCGGCCATGACCGCTCCTCGCGCTCGGGCCGGAAGAGCTTCCGCAACAGTGCTCTGACGGCCTTGGCCCGCTCGATCCGGGCGGCCCGGTGCACGGCCTGGACCAACTCGGCTCGCGCCATCTCCGCTGATTTTGACATTTTAACATTCCTCACAATTCCGTGGCTTGGGCCAAGGCAATTACGCCCCTAACATCGGCGCCACAAACGACGATATCTCTCCTCACGCTTGAGATAAGCTAAACCCACCATGCGCCGCCCGCTACCGCCGCTGAACGCGCTCCGAGCCTTCGAGGCCACGGCGCGGCACTTAAGCTTCTCCAAGGCGGCGCAAGAGCTGCACGTGACGCCGGCCGCGCTCAGCCATCAGATCCGCGGGCTGGAGGAGATCCTGGGCCTCAAGCTGTTCCACCGCCGCGCCCGTTCCATCGAGCTCACCCAGCCGGCGTACCTCATCTTTCCCGGCGTGCAGGCGGGCTTCGAGGCGATCCGCGAGGCGCTGGACCGGCTCGGCCGGGGCCGGGAGGACCGCATCCTGGTCGTCAGCGCCGCGCCCGGCCTGACCGCCAAGTGGCTGGTGCCGCGCCTCTACCGCTTCCTCGCCCTCCACCCCGATGTCGAGGCCCGCATCTCCGCCAGCATCGGCTACGCCAACTTCGTGAGCGACGGGGTGGACGTCGGCATCCGCCTGAGCTCCGGCGTGCACCCCGAGCTCTACGTGGAGAAGCTTTCCGACGAATGGCTCCTGCCGCTGTGCAGCCCGCGCCTCCTCGACGGCGAGCGCCCGCTGCGGTCGCCGCAGGACCTCGCGCGCTTCCCCCTGATCCAGGTGGACCTGCCGGGGCTGGTGCCGAGCTGGGCCGACTGGATGGGCATGGCCGGCATCGCGGGCGTCGATACGAGCCGGGGCCTGCGTCTCAACGTGGCCGATCACGCCCTCGATGCCGCCAGCGAGGGCGTGGGCGTGGTGCTGGCCTACAAGATGGTGGCGGCGCGCGACATCGTCCTGCGGCGCCTGGTGGCGCCGTTCGGCCCGCAGATGCCGGTGCCGGGGCGGGCCTACTACTTCGTCTGCGCCCGCGGCCAGGAGAAGCGCGCCCCCATCAAGGCGTTCCGCGACTGGCTGTTCGCCGAGATCGCGGAGACGCACGCGAGCTTGCGCGAGGCGCTTGGGTGAGTGGTGAGATGGTGAGTGGTGAGTTTCGATCCTGCGAGTTGAATGACTGCATGGCGAAGCCGCCTCTGTCCGCCAGATAGCCTGACGATTTCTAGGCTTCCGCACTCGTTGCGGATGCTTGGGACAGATCGACAAATGGGGCTATCGCGTCTCCAATGAGATACCTGCGAGAAGCGATGGATACGACGCGCTCAAACCACGTTACCGGGGGTATCTCCAATTTTCCGGACAGAGCCAGTGACAGAGCCAGTGGGAGATAGCGAGCTTTGATGCCTAGGCTCGTTCCGATGTCCGTGCCGGGCGGAAACGGCACTGCTACGTGTAGGTTCTTTGACCGCGCGTCATAAATCTGCTTAAGGCAACTCTCAAAATCCGCCTCAGAGGGCTTGAGAAAATCGGGCAGCATGAACAGCGGATCAGGGCCGCTCAACTCCGACATAGGGCAGTAGTTCTTACAGAACCTCACGAATCGGCGCTTCAACCAACGGTCACCCTTTGTAGCCTCCAACGCGAGCTGATGAGATTGGGGTTCATCCAAGCCAAACGTTCGGGCCTTCTTTGCAACATTAGCCTTGATGGCAATCCTCTCGCTTTCTTCAGGCTCATAAGTCGGCAACGCCCCGCTAGCGAGCGTCTCGATGACAGACACCAAGGCGAGATAGGCAGTTTCCGGCCGTTCAACAATCAGTTCGAGAGCAGTTTTGTACTGCTTGGCTGCATACACGATGCCCTGTGCACCTTCCCTCCTCCCGAGGTCGGCAAGGAAGACACCCAGCGCCTCATGATCGACACCCACGGGGGGCGGCTCATTGAAGGTGACAGTCTGTCCTGACATCGTCGTTGTGATCGTGAGGGGCCGTCGAGGCCAAGCTCCGACCTTGAAGCTGCCCACGATTGGCATGGGCACCGGTGATTGCAGCGGCCATGATTGCGTGGGTGGAATGATGCCGGGCGTCTGCATCGTTTTTACCACCGTTGTGATAAGGCGTCGCGATAGGAGGGTCAAAACCGCACAGACATCTTCGACGATATCTTCATCTGGCAGAAATGTGCTGGTGAACGTGCTGCCGGGGAGTTGCGTGTGGCTGGTCTGCTCGGTCTCGAAGCCAACAGTAAACCGCATACACAGCTCTTGCGGGTAGCTGTCGAACGGTCGGCTGGCGACCTGAAGGGAAAAGGGCTTGGCGAGCAAGAGGCGTGTTGCATCGCTCTTGCGCCAATCGAAGGTCGTAACTTTCCGATTGTAGAACTCGCCACTGCACGCCAGCCTGTATTCAAC
>JBAPMW010000115.1:0-2268 GCA_049278815.1 Hyphomicrobiaceae bacterium | reverse complement strand
GTCTGACACCCCCGGTTTCCCCCGCGTGACTGACAGCCGCGCCCGTTGGGGCGGGCTGTCGCTCTTTTTTCCGGCCGGCGCGGGCTGCGCCCCAATCCGCCCCGCGGGACGGCGGCCTCACCGCCCCGGCTGCGTCAGCAGCACCTTGACCACCGGCCGCTTGCCCCACGCGTCGTCGACGGCGGCGCGGACGGCGCGGCGGACGGCCTCGCGCACCAGCTCGCCGTCCTTCTGGCGCTCGCGCGGGATGCTCCGCAGCGTGCCCTCGATGGTGCGGCGGACGATCTCCAGCATGGGCCGGCCCTCGGCGTCGGCCTGCGGCACGCCGTCGAGGACGATCTCGGCCTCCGGCGAGACGGTGCCCTTGCCGGAGCGGGCCAGCGCCACAATGACGATACCGGCATAGGCGAGGGAGCGGCGCTCGCGCACCGGGCCGCCGTCGGCCGGCACCAGCAGGTTGCCGTCACGGAACAGGCGGCCGACGGGGGCCTGGTCGACGATCTCGGCCGGGTCCGGGGCCAGCCGCACTACCTCGCCGTTGCGGATGGACAGCACCTCCTTGACGCCCGCCGCCCGCGCCAGCTTGCGGTGCGCCTCCAGATGGCGCGCCTCGCCGTGCATGGGGATGGCGATGCGCGGCTGGATCGCCGCGTACATCTCTTTCATCTCCTCGCGGCGCGGATGGCCGGTGACGTGCACCAGGGCATCGGCGTCGGTGAGGATCTCGCAGCCGATATCGGTGAGGCGGTTCTGGATCTGGCCGACGGCGCGCTCGTTGCCGGGGATGGTGCGCGAGGAGAAGATGACGAGGTCGCCGCGGTCGAGCTCGATGTCGGGGTGCTCGTCGGCGGCGATGCGGGCCATGGCGGCGCGCTGCTCGCCCTGGCTGCCGGTGCACAAGGCCACCACCTCGCTTGGCCCCAGGTGCGGGAACCGGCTCTGGTCGTCGTAGTCGAAATCGGGCGGCAGGTAGCCGGTGGCCATCGCCACATCGATGATGCGGTGCATGGCGCGCCCCGCCACCACCAGGCGGCGGCCGGCAGCGCGGGCCGCCTCCCAGACGGAGCGGATGCGCCCCACGTTGGAGGCGAAGATCGTCACGACCACGCGCCGCCTGGCCTGGCCGATGATCTGGGCCAGCGAGCGCGCCACGTCCCGCTCGGACGGCGACCGCCCCTCGCGCATGGCGTTGGTGGAATCGCACACGAGCGCAGCGACGCCCTCGGCGCCGATCTCGGCGAGCCGGCCGGGGCTCACCGTGCCACCCACCACGGGGGTGGCGTCGAGCTTCCAGTCGCCGGTGTGGAAGACCGTGCCCAGCGGCGTGCGCAGCAGGAGGGCGTTGGACTCCGGGATGGAGTGCGCCATCTCCACCAGCTCCAGATCGAACGGCCCGATATTGAAGCGGCTGCCCATGGCCACCTCCCTGATGGGCAGCTCCCGGCGTTTCCCGAACTCGCCCACCTTGGCTTTGAGCAGCGCGGCGGTGAAGGGCGTGGCGTAGATCGGCACGCGCAGGCGGGGCCACAGCTCGATGACGGCGCCGAAGTGGTCCTCGTGGGCGTGGGTGAGCAGCAGGCCGGCAAGGCTGCCGCGCTCGGCCTCGATGTAGCGCAGGTCGGGGAGGATCACGTCAACGCCGGGGTCGTGCTCGCCCTCGGGGAAGGTGATCCCCAGGTCGACCATGAGCCATTGGCGCGCATCGGCGGGGCCGAGGCCGTAGAGATAGCAGTTCATGCCGATCTCGCCGATGCCGCCGAGGGCCAGGAGCACGAGCTCATCCCGGCCGCCGCCGGAGGTCATCAGTTCATCCGCCATTTCAGCTCGCTTCCTGGGTCGCTTCTCGGGGCGCTTCTGGGGGCGCGGGTCCCGCCAGAGCCACATCGCCGAAGGTCACGGTGCGCCGCTGCCCGTGACGATCGCATATGACGAGAGCACCGTCCGCCTCGAGATCGGCGAACGCGCCCTCGATCCGCTCCCGGCCGGTATCGACCGTGCACATCTCGCCCATCGGGCCGGCGCGCTCAAGCCAGGCCCGGCGCACGCTGTGGAAATCGCGCCCGCCGTCCCAGATGGCAAGCCAATGCTGCATAACCTCGTCAAGGATCTCCAGCATCGCCTCCGGGGAGATGCGGCAGCCGTGCGCGGCCAGATCGGTGGCGGCGAGATGAATGGCTGTGGGGTGCCAGGCCAAGTCGATGCCGATGCCGATCACGGCGGTGGTGGTGGGGCTCGACGCCGGGTGCAGCGTCCCCTCCCCCCTTGTGG
>JBAPMW010000114.1:0-4931 GCA_049278815.1 Hyphomicrobiaceae bacterium | reverse complement strand
CGGGAAGCGCACAACCTCACCACAGCCGTCATCCCCGCGCAGGCGGGGACCCAGTACACAGATGGGCAAGTGCTCGCTCAAGATGTCTGCCGGTCCCCAGGACGACCGGCCAGCCCTCAGTTGGCGTCGTCAAAGAAGCTTTGCTTTGGACTCGGTTCTGCTCGGTCCGACTTTCGCCCGGTCGCCGGCGGGGCCTACACCCCCTCCGCCACCCGCCCCGCCTCCCAGCCGATCAGGGCGCGCTTGCGGGTGAGGCCCCAGTGGTAGCCGGTGAGGCTGCCGTTGGCGCCCAGCACGCGGTGGCAGGGCACCACGAACGAGATGGGGTTGCGGCCCACGGCCGAGCCCACCGCCCGGGAGGCCGTGGGCTGGCCCAGATGGCGGGCGATGTCGCGGTAGCTCACCGCCCGGCCCATGGGGATTCTGAGCAGCGTCTCCCACACCCGCACCTCGAAGTCGGTGCCGATCATGACGAGCCGCACCGGCCGGTCCTTGGACCAATCCGCCGGGTTGAAGATGCGGCGCGCGAATGGTGCCGTCCGGTCGGGCGCGGCCACGAATCGGGCCTTCGGCCAGCGCCGGGTCATGTCGGCCAGGGCATCCTGGCGGGTCTGCGCCTTGTCCTCGTCCACGAACGCCAACCCCGCCAGGCCCCGTTCGGTGGCGATCAGCAGGGCCTCGCCGAAGGGGGAGGCGTGGAAGCCATAGGCCATCGTGAGGCCGTCGCCGCGGCGCTTGTAGTCGCCCGGCGTCATGGCCTCGTGCGAGACGAACAGGTCGTGCAGCCGGCCGCCGCCCGACAGGCCCACCTCGTAGGCGGCGTCGAGCACGCTGGCCGATCCGGCGAGCAGATTGCGCGCGCGGTCCACCGTGATGGACTGCACGAACTCCTTGGGGCTCAAGCCGCACCAGCGCTTGAACAGCTTCTGGCACTGGGTGGGCGACAGGGCGAGATGGGCGGCCAACTCGTCGAGCCCCGGCTGCGCGGCCGAGGCCTGGGTGAGGAAGGCGATGGCGCGGCGGATCTGGTCGTAGTCGCGCACGCTGGAGGCGGTCGTGGGCGGGGGACGGTGCAGGGTCATGGATTCCTGAAGCATGACGGCTCTCGCTCGGCTCCTGTGATGCAGCGAGACTTAGGCGGCGATCCCGCCCGAATCGACCCGTTTCATGCCGTTATCCTCGGATTCGCACTCAGGTTCGCACCCCGGCCCGCGCCGTCAGCAGCGCCTCCTTGAGGGCCGAGGCCAGGTCGCGCCGCTCGTCGTCCGTGAGAAAGGCCCCGAAGGCAAGCTCGGTGCCGCGCGAGACGACGCTGAGCGCCGTGCGTCCGTCCGGCCATTCGCGCAGGCTCACGCGCGCCCAGTAGGGGTTGCAGTCGAACCGCTCCTGGCGGCCGGACGGGTGCACCCGCGTCAGCACCAGGATGGCCGGCGTGAGGTCGAGGGTCTCGTAGAGGCGCCCCGAGCGGTAGTTGAGGCGGAAGGCGACGTAGACGAGCAGCACATCGAGACCGAAGAAGCCGAGCACCGGCCAGGCGCCGATGACGAGAAAGAGAACGCCGGTGATGAAGCTGATGGCTCCCAGAGCGATCATCAGGGCGAGGAAGCCCTTGGGGCCGAGCGAGCGATGCGGTGTGAGCACAGCGCGGAAAGGCTCGGGTAAGGGCCCCTGTGAGGCCTCTGGCCCGGCTTGCGTTTGCTCGGGATTTCCGTTCATGTCGCCATCCTATCAATCCTGACGGCGCACGCGAAGCCTCTCCAGAAAACCCACCCCCCAATCTCCTCCAGGGTCTTCCATGCCCAAGCCCCCTCGATTGCCGGCGCACTTGCCCAAGGCTGTGCTCGACGCCCGGCCTGAGCCGCTGCGCGCCTGGCCGCGGCAGCCGGCCGGACCGGACCAGGTGGAGAAGATTTTCCGCCGCTTCGCCGCCGCCAACCCCGAGCCGAAGGCGGAGCTGGAGCACCACGACCCGTTCACGCTGCTGGTCGCCGTGGTGCTGTCCGCGCAGGCCACCGACGCCGGGGTCAACAAGGCCACGCGCGGCCTGTTCAAGGCGGCCGCGACGCCGGCTGAGATGGTGGCGCTGGGCGAGGCCGGGGTGCAGGAGCGCATCAAGACCATCGGCCTCTACCGCAACAAGGCCAAGAACGTGATCGCCCTGTCGCAGCGGTTGATGGCCGAGCACGGCGGCAAGGTACCGCGCGAGCGGGCGGCGCTGGAGGCGCTGCCGGGCGTCGGCCGCAAGACCGCCAATGTGGTGCTCAATATCGCCTTCGGCGAGCCGACGCTGGCGGTGGATACGCACGTGTTCCGGGTGGCGCACCGGCTCGGGCTGGCCAAGGGCAAGACCCCGCTCGATGTGGAGCTGAGCCTGCTTAAGGTCATCCCGGAGAAGTACATGCGCCATGCCCACCACTGGCTCATCCTGCACGGCCGCTACGTCTGCCAGGCCCGCAAGCCCAGGTGCGACGTCTGCATCGTGAGCGACCTGTGCCGGTCTCCCGACAAATGGTTCGACGGCCCGCCGCCGAAGCGGGCCGCCGCTGCGCAACGCCTCGCCGCACGACAGAAGGAGCCACAATGACCGTGAGCAATGGCCGGCCGGTCCTCAGCATCCCCGGCCCCACCAACGTGCCGGACGAGGTGCTGGCGGCCATGCAGCGGCCGGCGATGGATATCTACTCCGGCGAGATGATCGGCATCACCGACAGCTGCCTCAAGGACCTTGCCGCGACCTTCCGCACCGGGGGCCGCGTCTACATTTACGCCGCCAACGGCCACGGCGGCTGGGAGGCGGCGCTCACCAACGTGCTCTCGCGCGGGGACGTGGTGCTGGCGCTGGAGAGCGGCCGCTTCGCCATCGGCTGGGGCGAGATGGCCAGGATGCTGGGCCTCGAGGTGGAGGTGCTGCCGGGCAGCTGGCGCCGGGCAGTCGATCCGGCGGCACTGGAGGATCGCCTGAAACGCGACGTGAAGCGTGATGGGGGCCATGCCATCAAGGCCATCCTGGCGGTGCAGATCGATACCGCCTCCGGCGTCGTCAACGACATCCCCGCGCTTCGGCGGGCCATCGATGCGGCCGGGCACCCGGCGCTGCTGATGGTGGATGCGGTGGCCTCGCTCGGCTGCATGCCCTTCGAGATGGATGCCTGGGGCATCGACGTGGCCATGTCCGGCTCGCAGAAGGGCCTGATGACGCCTCCCGGCCTCGCCTTCGTCGCCGCCGGCCCGCGGGCGCGCAAGGCCCACGAGGCCGCCGGCCTGCGCACCCTCTACTGGGACTGGACCTTCCGCGAGGGAGAGGTGCACTACCACAAGTATTGCGGCACGCCGCCCGAGCACCTGCTGTTCGCCCTGCGCAAGGCGCTGGACATGCTCAAGGCCGAAGGTCTCGACCATGCCATCCGCCGCCACGACCTGCTGGCCGAGGCGACGCGGGTGGCGGTGGCCAGGTGGGCCGAGGGCGGGGCGCTGGCGTTCAACATCGAGAGCCCGGCGGAGCGGGCCAACTCGGTGACGTGCGTCCTCACCCAGGGCATCGATCCGAAGCCGCTGCTCGAGTACTGCCGCGACAAATGCGGCGTGACGCTGGGCATCGGCCTCGGCGCCCTCGACGGCAAGGGCATCCGCATCGCCCACATGGGCCACCTCAACGCGCCGATGATGCTCGGCGCACTGGGGGCGGTGGAGATGGGACTCATAGCGCTGGGCATCCCGCACGGGAGCGGAGGCGTGCAGGCGGCGGTGGAGCATCTCGGGCGGGAGGTGGGGGCGTGAGGGGCGCCTTTATGCCATCGCGACAGGGACCTTCCTCAAGTGCGCCTCTATGGGTGCGACGAGCGCCCTGGGCAGGCTATCCCTGCCCTGGGTGCGCCATAGCTCGTGGAAGCGGGCGACCGTCTCCTTGGCCGTATCCAGCACGAGCTTCTCAGGCAGGCGGGCCTTGCCGGCCAGGTACGCCAGCTCGTCGAGCGTGAAGTCGTCGAAGCGCTTGCTGCGGCCGATCGTCAGAGCTGCCTTGTCGTCGCGGATGTAGGGGATGGTCGCGAGGAGATCGTACGCCGGCGCGAGGCGGACCGTGCGGCGATCGGGGTAGGTCAGAGACCAGTTCTTGAGATGCATATCGGCGTTGCCGATCAAGACGCTGAACACGAGGCGTCTGATGAATTCGGCGATGTCCCGTGGCCCGGACTCGGCGGCGATCACCTCGGCGATGTTGCGGTAGCTGGCTTTCTTGTACTTGCTCCCAGGGAACACTCCGAACACCTGCGCGAAGTCCTCAATGTGGACCGGCCCGGCGTCGGATCTGTCGAAGCGGCGGACCGCGAGCGCCTGCCCCTTGAGCGGGCCGATGTCCCTTGGCAGGCCGCCGATGTCGTCGATTGCGATGAGCTTCATCTCCGGCACATCCATACCGATGGCTCCAGCGAGGCTCATCATGGCGTGCTCGTTCTCTGGGACGCTCTCGAATCGGGATAACGGCAGCTTGACGATCCACTCGCCGCCGACTCCGTGCGCCGGAATGGTCAGGCCACCCGTAGCATCCATGGCCGCGGAGAGCTTGAGCTGCACGCCGGCGAGCGAGAAGCGCAGCGCCCGCTCGCGACGCTGCTCGGCGTCCTCGTCGCGATCCTCTGCGTCGG
Source organism: Hyphomicrobiaceae bacterium (assembly GCA_049278815.1). Taxonomy (GTDB): domain Bacteria; phylum Pseudomonadota; class Alphaproteobacteria; order Rhizobiales; family Hyphomicrobiaceae; genus AWTP1-13. Next base: position 288 of record JBAPMW010000114.1, on the reverse strand, counting down.
GCGGCCAAGCCTCGCCGTCGGCGGGCCGGATCGAGACCGCGCCAGGGAGATCTTGGCCAAGCACCCACAGAAGGAAGAACTCCCGCCTCGGATTTACGCCCGCGCGCTCGGCAAGGTAGTCACGCATGCTGCCCTCGGGGAGCATATTGGCGAAGAAAGGCGGCACGCGCGTCTGCACTGGCCTGAAGTCCGTCACGAGGCCCCCCAGCGGGTCCTTGAACGACAGGCTGAGGGTCGGCCGGGTGGGATCGTCGATGTACCCCCGATTGAAAGCGAGCAGCGTCCTGT
>JBAPMW010000113.1:0-1851 GCA_049278815.1 Hyphomicrobiaceae bacterium | reverse complement strand
GATCAATGTGTGCCCTGGGCCTCCCGCTAGGAAGGCTCCTTTCGCTCCTTCGCAGCCAGTAAGGCGTCCAGCAATGCCCCGATTAAAGAAAGGCGACTCGAAGGTCCTGCCGGTGACCTCGTCCATCGACGCGCGGCATGTGGTCGGGCCGGTGACCGACGACACCATCTCGGCCATCCTCAAGTCCGAGCCCTCCATGGAGGATCTGGAGGTGGTGGCCAGCTATCTGCGGGGCGAGGGCAGCGAGGTGGACCGTCTCGGCCACCCGCTGACCGGCAAGGCGGCACAGCTCTACGAAATCCTGAGTTCCGACGCGCTTTACGCCAACGGCGAGCGATAGCCCGGGTCAGGGGCAGGTTGCACAATGTCCGCCCCTGACATCTGAAACCTGGAACCTGATCCCTGAAACCTGAGGTTTAAGCCATGCAGGTGCCCCTCCAGATCATCTTCGAGCACATCGGCCAGTCCGATGCGCTGGAAGCGGCCGTGCGCAAGGAGGCGCAGAGGCTTGAGCGCTTCTATGGCCGCATCACGTCGGCTCGCGTGGTCATCGCGCGCCCCCAGCATCGCCACCACAAGGGCGACACCTATTGCGTGCGCATCCACATAGCCGTGCCCGGCGGCAAGCATATCGATATCACGCGCGACCCGGCCGTGACCGGGCGGCACGAGGATGCCCACGTCACCATCCGCGATGCCTTCGACGCGGCCGGCCGCCAGCTGCAGGACCAGGTCCGCAAGCTGGAAGGCGCGGTCAAGCCGCACGAAGCTCCGCCGCACGGCGTCATCGCCTCCCTCGTCCCTGAACGTGACCATGGCTTCATTGCCGCCTCCGACGGGCGCGAGATCTACTTCCACCGCAACAGCGTGGCCGGCGGCAAGTTCGACGACCTCGAGGTTGGGCAGGAGGTGCGGTTCTCGGAGGCCGTTGGCGACAAGGGGCCGCAAGCCACCTCGGTCCACCCGGTCGGCAAGCACCACGTGGCTTAAGTCGCGACCACACAACGCACTTTGGCCGAGGCGCTCGCTTTGGACCAACGCACATGCCGGGAACAGACATCTCCCATCACGTCTGGAGCGCCAAGTATCGCCATCGTGACGGCGGTCGCGAAGAACGCTCGATCGCCGAGACCTGGCGTCGCATGGCGATTGCACTTGCCGCCGTGGAGCCCGAGGACGCCCGAGGCTTTTGGGCCGAGCGCTTCCTCGGCATCCTTGAGGATTTCAGGTTCCTGCCGGGCGGGCGCATCCAGGCTGGCGTCGGCACCGAGCGCAATGTCACGCTTTTCAACTGCTTCGTCATGGGGCCCATCGAGGACTCGATCCCCGGCATTTTCGCGGCCCTGCAGGAGGCAGCCGTCACCATGCAGCAGGGCGGCGGCATCGGCTGCGATTTCTCGACCCTGCGACCTCAGGGCGTCCAGGCAAGGGGCGTCGGCAACATTGCCTCCGGTCCCGTCTCGTTCATGCAGGTGTGGGACGCCATGTGCGGGACCATCCTGTCGACCGGCGCCCGCCGCGGCGCCATGATGGCAACGCTGCGCTGCGACCACCCCGATATCGAGGCCTTCGTTGCCGCCAAGCAGCGGGCGGGCCAGCTCCGCCACTTTAACCTTTCCGTACTCGTCAGCGACGCGTTCATGACCGCCGTGCGGGCTGGCGGCGCTTGGCCGCTGGTGTTCCCGGCTGCCAAGGTCGAGGCGAGCGGCCCGACGCTCATGCGCGCCTGGTCGGGCAGTGCCGAGCCGGTGCCCTGCCGGATCATGCGAACGGTCCCAGCGCGCGACCTGTGGGACCGGATCGTGAAGGCCACCTACGAATATTCCGAACCGGGCGTCCTCTACGTTGATC
>JBAPMW010000112.1:0-3002 GCA_049278815.1 Hyphomicrobiaceae bacterium | reverse complement strand
TCCTGGCGCTGGTGCCGCGCGCGCAGGCGGCGCGGATCGAAACCGACCTCGAGGCGCTGCTGGAAGCTCAGGGGCTAGCGGCGCGGCCCGGCCCCCGGCAGCGCATCGAGCGCAAGATCGTGGCCGCCATCACCGAGAGCATAAAGGCGTGCCGGGTTCTCGAGGTGGAGTATCGTGCTCGCGATGAGACCACGCCGCGAGCCCGGAAGCTCCAACCCCATGGTCTGCTCACAGGTCTGCGCCGCTACCTGGTGGCCCGCTCCGCGCGCGAGGCGGCAGGGCCCATGCGGCTCTACGTGGTTGAGAATATCCGCTCAGCCAGCGTTGGGACGGAGTCCTTCGAGCGCGACCCCGCCTTCGACCTCAAGGCGTTCGCAGACCGTGCCTTCGGCGTGTTCCAGAACGACGAGGAGTTTGGCCAGGTGGTCTGGCGCTTTCTGCCCGAGGCGGCCGCGCATGCGCGCGGCTTCGAGTTCCACCGGTCGCAGCGGATGGAGGAGCAGCCCGATGGCTCCCTGATCGTGCGCTTTTCGGCCTCTGGGCATCTGGAGATGTGCTGGCACCTCTATGTGTGGGGGGACCAGGTCGAGGTGCTGGCGCCGGAGTGCCTGCGCGACATGGTGCACGCTTGGCGCCGCTCAGACTTTCCGTCCCTGCCGTGACCGGTGCTCGCGCTGGCTGGTCCGACCCTATTCGAGATCCAGAGGCGGCTTCCCCGAGCGCGCGTAGGTACCGTGGACAAGTTTCAGGGTCAGGGGGCGCCGATCGCCATCTACTCGATGGCGACGTCAAGCCACGCGGATGCGCCGCGTGGCATGGAATTCCTGTACAGTCTGAACCGGCTCAACGTTGCGACGTCGCGCGCGAAGTGCCTGTCCATCCTTGTGGCGTCACCCCAGGTCTTCGAAGCCGACTGCCGGTCTCCGCGCCATAGTCAGCTGGCCAACGCCTTCTGTCGGTTCGTTGAGATAGCTGAGGCGATTGCGACCTGAAGCGAAATCTGGGAATTGGTAGTACGGATACATAAACCGGTCCTACTTGTTGAAGGCCTTGCTCAAAGAAGACGCCAGTTGCAACAGCCGGCTACTTTCCTTCGCGACGAATCGGGGGACGCGAGACACGCATGCGGTTAAGTCGGTGGACAGCGGTTACGGAATCCGACTTTCCGTGGGAGCGGGAGGCGCTCGACTTCCTGCGGGAGCACCTGCCGGACCATGAGCCGTGGCACGCATGGTCGAATTTCGAGTTCATCGACGATCAGGGACGCGTGAACGAGGTCGACCTGCTCCTCCTCTGTCCGCGCGGCCTGATACTGGTCGAGATCAAGAGCCGGCCGGGAACAGTTGAGGGCGATGCGCACAGCTGGATATGGACCAATGAGGGCAGACGATACACAACGGACAACCCTCTCCTGCTGGCCAATCGGAAGGCCAAGCGATTGGCCGGTCTACTCCGTCAGCAGGAGGCCATCGCCAAAGGGAAGTCGCGCGCTCCTTTTGTCGCTGAGGTTGTGTTCCTGTCCACTGTTAGGCCCCCACTGAAGCTTCCAGGCGGGTTGCTCAAGCGGGTCTTCCTGCGCGGACAGCCGACCCGTGAGGACGACGATGGCATCGTCCAAGCTCTGATTGGTGGGTTGGATGACGCATTTCCCCGCGGCGCGTTTGTGGACGCCAACGCGGCCCGGGCCGTGGTGCGAGCAATCAACCAAGCCGGCATTCGCCCGTCCTTAAGACACCGCCGCGTCGGCGACTATGAGCTTCAGGAGGTGATCGGCGAAGGCGAGGGCTATCAGGATTTCGCCGCAAAGCACGTGAGTCAGGGTAGCCTGCGACGGGTCAGGCTCTACGCCTACGCCCAGACTGCCTCCAAGGAGGCCAGGACGCGGCTGATGCGCTCGGCTGCGCGCGAGTTCCAGGTTCTGGAAGGCATCGAGCATCCAGGCATCGTGCGAGTTCTCGACTATCGGGATACGGACCGTGGCCCGGCTCTTATCTTCGAGCACGACCAGGATGCACTGCGCCTGGATCACTTCGTGCGCGAAAGGGGCAGCAAGATCGGCACGGAGGTCCGCCTGGACCTAATGCGGCAAATCGCCGAGGCGATACAGTATGCACACGAGAAGCGTCTCTATCACCGAGCACTCAGCCCGATCAGCATCCTTGTGCGCGAGCCGCTGAGCGAGCGGCCACGCATCAAGGTGATGAACTGGCAGACGGCAGCGCGCAACGACAGCTCCCTGCCTACACCCCAGCGGACGACCGGCACAGCGCACATCGACGAGTATCTGGCCGATCCCGCCCGCCTGTACGTTGCACCTGAGGCGCGTGAAGGCCTGGGTCCAGTCGGACCGCACCAGGATGTCTTCTCGCTGGGCGCCATTGGGTACCTGTTGTTCACCCTCGAGCCGCCGGCGGACACGCCGTTGGATCTACCGGAGAAGCTGCGGCGCCACGGGGGTTTGCGGATCTCGCAGACGATCGACGGCGTCAACGGCTACCTCGATGACCTGATCCAGCTCAGCACGACGCCTGATGTTTCGAGCAGAATAAAGAGCATTCAGGAGTTCCTCGGCTATCTCGGCGAGGTCGAGCGCGAGATGAGCCCCCCCTCTGCCGACTCTGCAGTGGACCCGGGCGAAGCCAAGCCTGGGGACCGAGTGGGGCATGGGCTCACCTTGAAAGAACGCCTCGGCAGCGGTGGCTCGTCCGAGGCCCTCCTTGTCACGCGCGAGGTCGACAACGCGGAGCTGGTTCTGAAGATCGCGCGTGACGCTAGCCACAATGATCGGCTCAGGGCTGAGGCAGATGCCCTGCAACGACTGCGCCATACCAATATCGTCAACCATCTTGAGACCCTGGAGCTCGCCGGACGCGTAGGGATACTCATGGAGCGGGCTGGCAAACAGACGCTCGCTCAGCTCATTCGGAGCCCGGAGCCGCCGTCCCTCGATCTCGCACGGAGGTTTGGCGAGGAGCTGCTGGAGGCGGTACGCTACCTTGAGG
>JBAPMW010000111.1:0-3017 GCA_049278815.1 Hyphomicrobiaceae bacterium | reverse complement strand
TGCATATGGTCGATGAGCAGATGGTCAGCGTCGGAGCATGGACGGTCGAAGTGATCTGAAGCCTTCCATTGGCCGTCAAAAACGATTCGCCAATAGCGGCCGCTACATGGCCAGGCAGCCGTTCGTTGATCGGTTGCACATTGTCTTTGCTGGCGCATCTACCGGTGTATGGGCCGCCCCTCGCTTCCCAGAATCCGCCGGGCGTCCAGCCGGTGCTCGGCGCGTTTATGGCCACCCCAACGCCGTTTGTGCCCCGAATCGTCTGACCCAGATGGCCGGCACGTACGGCTGTCGCTCAAAGGTGCCGACCCCGTGGATCCATTCGCCCAATAGCCGCGCGTTCTCGTGATGGTGCCGCCGGCTGCGTAGCCCTTTTGGCTGGTCGAAGCGCCGGCGGCTACGCGGGGCCGAAGGACCAGTACGGCCGATCAGCGTGAGAGGATGAGCTCGAGAGGTCGCGTCGCTGGACCCTTTGCCTCGTAGCCTTGCGCGATCAGGTAACCCTGCGCAGCGTCAGCCGCGAGAGCGAGCCGCGTCTCGTTGTTGAGAATTGGCCAATGGAGCCAGGTCAGGTCAAGTGAGCCCGGCGCAATCTGCATTGCAGCGAGGCGCCTCGCGTTTTCGAACGCGCTGTGGTGCCCCGGGTACCACTCCAGCGTCTGCCACTCGTTCGCCGTGCAGGCCGACTTGAGCAGGACCCGCGCTGCCGTCTCGCGGCGCTCAATAATGCAGGCCTCGCTCGCCCGCACACCGGCGAGGGTGTAGATCGCAGGGGTGCAGATCGGCGTCGCCTCAAGCAGGCGACGAGCCGCAGCGAAGTCGGGCGCCTCTTCGAATACACGCCGCAGCAGATGGATCGGCTGCACGTGGTGCGAACGCCAGACGTCCCGCTTGCTCAAGAGCCAGTCAATGGCGCGGATGCCCGCCCGCTTCCTCATGGTCGGTTGATTGATCGCGGCCGCGAACCGCCCGGGCGCCATCGCCTGCAGGACGCCGGTAAAGCCTGGCCAGGTCAGAGAGACCCAGGGGCCAAAGGCGCTTGCGATCCGCGCCGCAACGATGTGCCGGCCAAGACCGTTCACGCTCCAGTCGAGCGCACGCAGGAGCCGTGCGCTGGTACCCTCCATGCCCGGCTTCGCGGCGGTTGTGCATCCCCATTCGTAGTGGACATTGAGAAAATACGCGCCTGGGCGCGTGCTGAGGCTTGCGAGTTGATCGAGCTCCGGCAGATAGGGGGACTGCTGCGCGCTGAGCCAGCGCCGGGAAATGGCGTCGGCCAGTCGCAGCCCGAACATGGGAACGCCGGCGGTCGCGGCATCGAGCATCGCGTAGGCGCGTTCACGGCCGGCGAGATGCGCTGTTTCGGTCGCAAAGGCAGAGCCGACATCGAAGACCGGGATCTCCGGCAAGTCTTCGTGTCGTTCTGCAGGTGCCTGCTGTGCGTGGGCCACGGGCCCGTCCTCGCTTGTCTGCACATACAGCCTGAACGTGGTGACAACTACGGCATTGCGCAAGCCGAGCAGGTCGGAAGCGCGCTCACGATTTCCCCAGTGGGACATCAGTAATTTTGGACGATGCAGCTCACGCGTTCTGGATGCTGGGGCGTCATGGATTTTCGTGGCGCGGAGGCGCGTGGAACGCGGGATTGGCCGCTGGATGCGTCTTGTTCATTGAATTGTTCGAGCTGGCTGGTTGATAGTATGGCCATGGTGCACATCGCTCCGACTGACGCTGTCGAGCAACTCGTGTTCGGCTGCGCGTTTGTGAAGTCCCGGCCGCCGGCCGATCTCAACCGGGAGGGACGGGAGCGATTTGAGGATTTGTGGGCTTTGCACCCGGCGGTATTCTACGCGGAGCAGTTCCCCTCGGTCGGCTGCTCCATCAAGTGGAAGGCCGCGTAGCGCCAGCGCATTGCTTGGGAAACCTCGTGCAGGGTAAGCACATCCTGATCACAGGCGCCACCAGCGGCATCGGCCTAGCGGCCGCGCAGGCTCTGGCCGCGCTCGGCGCCAACGTGGCCATCGTCGGCCGCAACGAGACGAGAACGCGCGTGGCGGCGGCGGCGATCGGTGCGGCAGCCAAGGCGGTAACGGTCACGACCTTCGTCGCCGACCTGTCATCGCAGGCCGCCGTGCGCAAGCTGGCCGCCGAGGTGCTGGCGCGCTGTCCAAGGCTCGATGTGCTGGTCAACAACGCGGGCGCCATGTACGGCACGCGGCAGCTGAGCCAGGACGGCATGGAGCTGACCTGGGCGGTCAACCACCTGGCGCCGTTCCTGCTGACCACGTTGCTGCTCGATCGCCTGAAGGCGAGCGTGCCCGCTCGCATCATCACCACGGCCTCCGGCGCTCATCAGGGTGCCCGTGTCCCCTTCGACGATATCATTGCCGAGCGCTCCTTTCGCAGCTTCGGACGCTACGGCGAGACCAAGCTCGCCAACATCCTGTTCACCGCCGAGCTCGCCCGCCGTCTCCAAGGCACGGGCATCACAGCCAACTGCTACCATCCCGGGCTCGTGGCCACGGGATTCAATCGTGGCAATGGGTTGCTCAACGACATCGGCATGACTGCCCTAAACCTCATGGCGCGCGCGCCCGAGGTCGGCGCCGACACGCTGGTCTGGCTCGCGACGTCGGGAGACGTTGCCAACGTGAGCGGCAAATACTTCTTCGACCGGCAGCAAAGGCAGCCGAGCCGGGAGGCCCAGGACATGCAGGCGGCGCGGCGCCTGTGGGAGCTCAGCGAGCGGCAGTGTGGGCTATGAGGCGGCTGCGATCCTCAGCTCCTCGGCGGTCGCGGCAGGAAGGTGGGCCTTCCAAAGCGCCAACGCCGCTCTGCCCGAGTCGGAGAGCGCGTAGAGGCCGCGCTCCACTCTGACGAACCAGCCATAGACGTTTCGCGGCAGGATCTTTGCTGCATCAGGCACGTCGTTCTTGAGATCGCGCGGCCGCGCCGGCGCTCGCGACAGCGCCGCCGCGCAGGCCAACGCCTGCTGCCGATAGGCCGTCATGATCGGC
>JBAPMW010000110.1:0-3027 GCA_049278815.1 Hyphomicrobiaceae bacterium | reverse complement strand
GAGCTGGTGCCCGAAGCCGCCCGCGCGCTCATCGGCACCAAGGTCGATGCCGGCGCCCTTGAGGCCCTCGCCGCCGCCGTGCGGGCCGCCTGCCGACCGATCGACGACAAGCGCGGCACCAGGGAATACCGCGTGAAGGTCGCGGGTGTGCTCGCCCGCCGTGCCGCCCAGATTGCCCTGGACCGGGCGAGGAGAGCAGCCTGATGGCCAAGCACCACGTCACCGCAACCGTCAACGGCGATCCCGTCGAGCTGCTGTGCGAGACGCAGGATACGCTGCTCGACGCCCTGCGCGACGGCCTCGGCCTTACCGGGACCAAGGAGGGCTGCTCGACCGGAGACTGCGGCGCGTGCAGCGTCACGGTGGACGGTCGGCTCGTGTGCTCCTGCCTGATGCTGGCGGTGGAGGCCGAGGGCAAGTCCATCGCCACCATCGAAGGCATGGCGCCAGACGGCGGGGAAGGCGGCACGCTGCACCCCTTGCAGCGCAAGTTCCTGGAGCACGCCGCGCTCCAGTGTGGCATCTGCACGCCGGGGTTCCTGATGGCCGCCAGGGCGCTGCTGGAGAGATCGCCCGAGCCGACCGAGACCGAGGTGCGCTACTGGCTCGCCGGCAACCTGTGCCGCTGCACCGGCTACGACAAGATCGTGCGCGCCGTGCTCGACGCCGCCGCCGAGATGAGGGGTGCCTGACAATGCAGAAGCCGGTAGGCAACGGAGGAGCCACCGCATTCGACTGGGTCGGCACCCGCCCCCTTCGCCCCGACGGCGTCGACAAGGTCACGGGGCGCGCCAGGTTCGGCGCCGACCTCGCCATGCCGGGCCAGCTGGTCGGCCGGGTGTTGCGCAGCCCGCACCCGCACGCCCGCATCCGCGGCATCGACACGAGCGCCGCCGCGGCGCTGCCGGGCGTGAAGGCCATCGTCACCGCCGACGATTTCCCCGATCAGCCCGCGGCGCTCTATGTGGCCGGCGAGCAGACGGTCGACTACCGCGACATGGTCCGCAACGTGATGGCGCGCGAGAAGGCGCTCTACGAGGGCCATGCCGTTGCCGCCGTGGCCGCCACCAGCGTCGCGATCGCCAAACGTGCCCTCAAGCTGATCGAGGTGGACTACGAGCCTCTGCCCCACGTTCTCGACGTGGTCGAGGCCATGCGGCCGGGCGCACCCCTGCTGCACGAGACGATGATGACCGCCGGCATGGAGCCGCCGCCCAGGCGGCCCTCCAACATCGCCAAGCGCGTCGAGATCGGTCACGGCGATGTGGAGGCCGGGCTGATGCAGGCCGATGTCATCATCGAGCGCACCTTCACCACCCAGCCCGTGCATCAGGGCTACATCGAGCCACACGCTGTCGTGGCCAGCGTCTCCGAGGACGGCCAGGCCGATGTCTGGGTGACCACCCAGGGCCACTGGATGGTGCGGGCCATGTGCGCGCGGCTGCTGGGCTGGGACACGGCCAGGATCCGCGTCACCGCCTCGGAGATCGGCGGCGGCTTCGGCGGCAAGACGGTGGTCTACCTGGAGCCGGTGGCGCTGGCCCTTGCCAGGAAGGCGCGCCGTCCCGTGAAGATGGTGATGACGCGCGAGGAGGTGTTCTGCGCCAGCGGTCCCACCTCGGGCGCCCACGTGCGCGTCAAGATCGGCGCCCGCAGCGACGGCCGCTTCGTGGTCGCCGAGGCGGAGCTGGCCTATCAGGCGGGCGCGTTCCCCGGCTCGCCGGTCGGCCCCGGCGCCATGTGCGCCTTCGCCCCCTACGACATCGCCAACGTCAAGGTGGTGGGCTACGACGTGGTCACCAACCGGCCCAAGGTGGCCGCCTACCGCGCGCCGGGCGCGCCCATCTCCGAATACGCCGTGGAGTGCGTGGTGGACGAGTTGGCGCAGCAGCTGGCGCTCAGCCCCATCGATCTGCGGCTCAGGAACGCCGCCAGGCAGGGTACGAAGGCGCCCTACGGCCCGAAGCTCGGCCCCGTCGGCCTCATCGAGACGCTGGAGGCGGCCGCGGCGCACGAGCATTGGCGCGCGCCTCTTGCCAGGAACCAGGGCCGCGGCATCGCCAGCGGCTTCTGGTTCAACGTCGGCGGCGACACTTCCGTGTCGCTGCAGCTCAACGAGGACGGCACCCTCTCCCTCACCGCCGGCACGCCCGACATCGGCGGCCTGCGGGCGTCGCTGTGCATGATGGCGGCCGAGGAGCTGGGCGTGGACCTCGATCGCGTCAGCGTGCAGATCGGCGACACCGCCCAGCTCGGCTACAACATGCTGACGGGCGGCAGCCGCTCCACCTTCTCCAGCGGCATGGCCACCGTGGAGGCCGCGCGCGAGGTGAAGCGCGAGGCCTGCAGGCGCGCCGCCAGGCTGTGGGAGTTGCCCGAGGAGGCGGTTGAGTACAGCAAGGGCGCCGTCCGCCCCGCCGGCCCCAATGCCGGCAAGCACGGGCCCATGACGCTCCGCGACATCGCCGCCATGGCCGGCAAGACCGGCGGTCCCATCGCCGGCTACGCGCGCCTCACCGCGCAGGGCGCCGCGCCGAGCTTCGCCACCCACATCGCCGACGTGGAGGTGGACCCCGAGACCGGCAAGGTCACGGTGCTGCGCTACACCGCCATCCAGGACGCCGGCCGCGCCATCCACCCGAGCTACGTGGAGGGCCAGTTCCAGGGCGGCGTGGCGCAAGGCATCGGCTGGGCGCTCAACGAGGAGTATGTCTATGGCGCCGACGGCCGGCTGCAGAACCCCGGCTTCCTCGACTACCGCGTGCCCGTGGCCTCGGACCTGCCGATGATCGACACGGTCATCGTCGAGGTGCCGAACCCGCGCCACCCCTACGGCGTGCGCGGCGTCGGCGAGACGCCCATCGTGCCGCCGCTGGCGGCCATCGCCAACGCAGTTGCCGCCGCCACGGGCGTGCGCTTCACCGATCTGCCCATGTCGCCGCCCAGGGTGCTCGCCGCGCTGGACAGGGCAAGGGCGGTCGGCGTGGCCAGGACCTGAGACACCGGCCGTACTTGCCGCCGCAGCGC
>JBAPMW010000109.1:0-2132 GCA_049278815.1 Hyphomicrobiaceae bacterium | reverse complement strand
CGTACACCACGTCCAGGGACGCCAACCGCGCAACGTCCGGCTGGCGGCGATCAAGTCGTTCTTCCGCTTCCTCGAATACCGGCAACCGGCAGCCCTGGAGCAGATCCGCCGGGTCCTGGCGATCCCGTTCAAGAAGACGGATGCGCGCCTGGTTCCTTATCTGCTGCGCGAGGAGTTGCAAGCCGTGCTCGACGCTCCTGATCCCACGACGCGGGAGGGCATCCGGGACCGGGCCATCATGCATCTGGCCGTCTGTGCGGGGTTGCGCGTATCCGAGCTGACCGGCTTGAAGCTCGAGGACATCGACCTGCCGTCGATGAGCATACGCGTCCTCGGCAAGGGGCGGCGGGAACGGGCCCTGCCTTTGTGGAAGACCACGGCCACACCACTGCGCGCATGGCTTGCCGTTCGCGGCCAGCCCGCCGTGCCCGAGCTGTTCGTCAACGCCCGGGGAGAGCCGCTGAGCCGATGGGGCTTCGCCTATCTGCTCAAGCAGCACGTCGCGACCGCGGCTCGCCAGCAGCCCGATCTCGCCAAGAAGCGCGTCTCTCCCCACGTGATCAGACACACCTGCGCGATGATCGTTCTGCAGGCGACGCAGGACATCCGGAAGGTGTCGCTATGGCTGGGCCATGCCACGCTGACGACGACCGAGGTCTACACGCGCGGCGACCCGACCGAGAAGCTCGATGCGATGGAGGCGATCGTTCCGCCGCATCTGCGGCGCGGCGCCTTCCAACCGTCCGACAAGCTGATCGCGCTCCTCAAGCGTGCCTCGTAATGGTGAGCCGAGTTGGCGGTGGCTGTCGCAAGAGCGCGATCAAGTCGTCGCCAGCTCCCCATTACTGGATCTGCCCAGAAGGCAGGTAATGGGCGTCGCCCATTAGCTGCCGCAACCGGCATTGTCCCAAGTGCCAGGGCGCGGCGGCGAGGCAGTGGCTCGCCGAGCGCGAGGCCGAGCTGCTGCCCGTCGGCTATTTCCACATCGTCTACACCCTGCCGGCGCCGATCGCCGACATCGCCTACCAGAACAAGCGCGTGATCTACGACTTGCTCATGAAGGCCGCTGCCGACACGACGCTCACGATCTCGGCCGATCCCAGGCATCTGGGAGCCCGCATCGGCATCACGGCTGTGCTGCACACCTGGGGCTCCGCTCTCACCCACCATCCGCACGTGCACATGATCGTCCCCGCTGGCGGTTTGTCGGCCGATGGGGGGCGCTGGATCGCGTCGCGGCCGGACTTCCTCGTCCCTGTCAAGGTGCTCTCGCGCCTGTTCCGGGGGCGGCTGCTGGCCATGCTGGCCGAGGCCCACGCCCAAGACCGCCTCACCTTCTTCGGCGACCATGCAGCCCTCGCCGACCAACGAGCGTTCAAACGCTTCCTGGCACCGCTGCGCAGAAGAGAGTGGGTGGTCTACAGCAAGAAGCCATTCGCGGGGCCGGAACAGGTGCTGCGCTATCTCTCCCGCTACACCCATCGCGTCGCCATCTCCAACCGCCGACTCATCGCCGCCGACGTCGACGGGGTCGCGTTCCGCTGGAAGGACTACCGCATCGAAGGGCCCGGCCGCTGGAAGACGATGACGCTCTCCCCGCACGAGTTCATCCGCCGCTTGCTGATACACGTGCTGCCCAAAGGCTTCCACCGCATCCGCCACTACGGCCTGTTCGCCAACGGCAATCGCGCCGCCAACATCGCCCGCGCCCGCGAGCTCATCGGTGCTGCGCCCCGCCTCGCTGAGCCTCAGGAGGAGAAGGCCGCAGCACCGGACGAGCCACGCGTGCTGCCCTGCTCCTGCCCGCGCTGCGGTGGCCGCATGATCGTCATCGAGGTCTTCGCGCGCGGCTGCGAGCCACGATATCGGCCGGCGCCTGCCCCGACGCCCATCAGGATCGATACGTCATGACGGCTGCTCGGATTGCTCGTCGCCCCGCCACTCGTTTCGCACGCCGCTCATCGGCCGGCGACGACCCGGCGCGCCTCGCTGCGTCTCATCCCTGGCTCATGGCCACCGCCGGACAACGGCTCGACGCCAATTCCGCCCGTCCAGCTGTCCTCCAATGCCCCGCAGGCCGTGGCCGCCCGCCAAATCCTGATCCCCCAACCACGCCCGCTGCGCCCAAATCC
>JBAPMW010000108.1:0-4988 GCA_049278815.1 Hyphomicrobiaceae bacterium | reverse complement strand
GGGCTGGCCGGGTGCCGGGCGTGGGCTCCGCGGCATCCGGCCGGTCGCCACGAGCCTCAGCGCGCGCCGCACCGTCAGCCCGGCGGGGGAGAGGGGGCCGTGGGCCGCCATCGCCCGCAGGCTTCTGGAGCAGGCGTGGTGGCAGGCTCGGCTCCGCGCTCGGCCCCAGACTGGGGCCCAGACTGGGACCCAGACTGGGACCCAGACTGGGACCCAGACTCGGACGGAGACTCGGACCTGGCGCTACCGGCGGCGGGCTTGGCGGAAGGGGCGGGGCGGGGCTCGCCCCGACGGGCGTGGGCGGCAGGCCCAGGGCGCCCGGCGTCAGCCTGGCGCTCAGCGGCGGCAGATGAGGTCGATCGGGCGAAACCGGCGCGGATGGGACCGAGAACGGGGACACGGCCGGCGGCGGCCGCTCCGGCTCGGGCTCCGGCGCCGGCTCCGGGCTGGGCTTGAGATCGGGCTCCTGCGTGGGGGCCACGGGGACGTTGCGCTGTTGGATGCGGGCACGCGCAGCGGCGAGGATATCGTCGACCGTCTGGCCGGCACCGGAGGTCATTTGCGTCGCGGCTGCCGACTGGCTTGCGGAGCTTGCAGCGGTCGGCCGCTCATAGACCGGCGATGGGACCGGCGATGGGGCTTGAGCGGGCTCGCGCGCCGCTTCCTTCACCACGCGGCCTGCTGCCGGCTCAGGCTGGGTGCGCACCGTCGAGGTCGAGTATTGCTTGGTGCGCGCCTGGGCGCTCGCCTTCTGCAGGGTCTTGATGGCCTCGTCGAAGGTCATCCCATGCGCCTTGAGCAGGCCGGCAGACGGGCTCTTGGCGTCGCCCACGATGGCCGCAAGCACGATCGCGCCGTCGATCGCCTTCCGGCGCGATTGCTGCGCGGCCTGACGCGCGGCCTCGATCACCCGCAACAGCTCGGCATCGGGGCTGGGCTCGGTGCCCGGCGCGGCGCGCATATCCTCCGTCAGCCGGCCAAGATAGCCTGAGATGTCGGTGCTGAGCCGGACGGTGTCGACATTGCAGGCGCGCAGCACGCCTGCCGCCTCGGGGTCCTCCGTCAGCGCCAGCAGCAGATGCTCCAGCAACAGGCCGCGATGGCTCTGCTCGCGCGCGAAATCTCGCGCCCGCCCAAAGCTCTGGCTGAGGTTGGGCGACATCGGGATCGACTGGAGTTGGTCCGCGCTCCCCTGCGGCATCGACGGCTCCCTCACCGGCTGCGCCACCCCTCCGCTGTCCTACATCGCGGCGGCCGCTGTCCGGACCTTCTTCCACGGCCCTTGCCACATGAATCCGTCCGAGAACAAGGCGACCCCGCGAGAATGCCCATGGACCCCAGAGGCCATTGAGCCCGGCGGGTGTGACGCGCTACTCTATTGGTAAAATGCCTGTCGCCAAGTAAATGGGCTGCGCCGGGGCGGCGCAGCCCAGAAGGTCCATCCCGTGACGAGTGTGGAAGCCGTGAGCAGCGAGACCGAAGGACATTCCAGCCGGTTGGCCGCCGAGTTGGCCGCCGAGCCGGCAAGAACGCCGTCTCCTCCGGCTGCCCCTTCGCCCGCCCAGACGCAGGCGCGCCTGCTGGCCGAGGCATTGCCCTACATGCAGCGCTACAGCGGCCAGACCGTGATCGTCAAGTTCGGCGGCCACGCCATGGGAGAGCCCGAGCTGTCCACCGCCTTCGCCCAGGACATCGTGCTGCTCAAGCAGTCCGGGGTGAACCCCATCGTGGTGCACGGCGGCGGCCCGCAGATCGCAGGCATGCTGAAGCGCTTGCAACTCAAAAGCGAGTTCGTGAACGGCCTCAGGGTGACCGACAAGCCAACCATCGAGGTGGTCGAGATGGTCCTGGCAGGGCTCATCAACAAGGATATCGTCACTGCCATCAACCGCCAGGGCGGCAGGGCGGTCGGCATCTCGGGCAAGGATGCCAACCTGGTGATCGCCAAGCGCATCACCCAAATGCCCGACCCCGAGTCCAACCTGATGAAGGCGGTGGACATCGGGCTGGTGGGGGAGCCGGTGGAGATCAATCCCCACGTCCTCAACGTCTTTGCCGAGTCCGACCTCATCCCCGTGATAGCGCCGGTGGCCTTCAGCAGCGAGGGTGAGACCCTCAACATCAACGCCGACACCTTCGCCAGCGCGCTGGCCGCGCGCATGAAGGCCAAGCGGCTGCTGCTGCTCACCGATGTGGCCGGCGTTCTCGACAAGGACAGGAGGCTCATCCAGCAGCTCTCGATCGCGGACGCCAGAGCCCTGATCCGCGAGGGCACCATCAGCGGCGGCATGATTCCCAAGGTCGAGGGCTGCATCGAGGTGGTGGAGGCCGGCGTGGAGGCCGTCGTCATCCTCGACGGCCGGGTGCCGCACTGCGTGCTGCTGGAGCTGTTCACCCGGCACGGCGTGGGCACGCTGGTCAAGTTGAAGTGAGAATGGGGGGGCAGACCCTGCGGGTCTGACCCCCAAGGCACGACCTCCTCTGTGGCTCCTTGCACTTCCGGCTGGAACGCCGACATGTGGATGCAGCAGATCCCCGACGGCACCCTGAAGCTCGCGGATATCCCACGAGCCGATGCCGACTGGGATGAGATTGGCGAGTTTGCCCTGACCTACAACGGATACAAAGCTTCAGGGTCATTCGAGGCGTGCGCCGAGGTAGCCGACGCCCAACGGCATGGGTCGCTTGCTGAGTTGCGAGTGTGCTTGTTCTTTGAGAAGCAGCGGTGGCACCATTTCGGCCGCGACCCTGACGAGGAAGCGATGGCGTACATCCGAAGCATCGTCGAGAAAGTTCGCGTGCATGTTGCCGCTCGGGGCTGAAGCTCCGTAGCTCTGTGGTTGGCGGGCGAGGTTGGAGCAATGGGGTCAGACCCGCAGGGCCTGACCCCATCGGGAGGGAGCATGCAGCGCGCGTTCGAGGGTGCCGTCTCCGCCCTGTGCTATGCCTTCATCCGCGCCCACTTCGGCGCGCGCGCCGGTGCGCCGGGCGCCGCCTGGAACCGCTCCGTGCGCTTCGTGCTCAACCAACACGCCCGCATGCCGGACTTCCTGCGGCTGCCGCTCAAGATCCTGACGCTGCTGTTCGTCCGTTGGAGCGGGTTTCCGCGCCTCGGCACCTACCGCTATCTCGACGCCGACCGGCGCTGGGGCCGGATCGAGCGCATGCGCCGCTCCAGGCTCGGTCCGTTCCGCGACCTGATCCGGTTCTACGAGGGGTTGACGATCTACGGCTTCCAGGAGGAGCTGGCGCGCGCCTCGGAGTCAGGCGCCACACCGCCTCCGGCACCGGCCTCGGTGCGTGCTCCCACTGTTGGAGATGTGCTGCCGGACGAGCTTGCACCGGTGTTGGATAGCGAGATCGTAGTCGTCGGCTCCGGACCTGGCGGCGCCATCACGGCCTGCCTGCTGGCCGAGGCAGGGCGCCAGGTCCTCCTCGTCGAGTCAGGGCCGTTCCTCACGCTGGAGGAGTGCCCGCAGTTCACCCGCGACGAGATGGAGCGCAAATACCGCAACGGCGGCCTCACGGCCGCGCTGGGGCGCACCAAGGTCGCCTACGTGGAGGCCAACTGCGTCGGCGGCGGCAGCGAGATCAACGCCGGGCTCTATCATCGCACGCCTGAGGAGATGCTCGACGCCTGGCGGCGCGACTTCCAGCTGGAGGGGGCCGGCCTGGCCGAGATGGTGCCGCACTTCGAGGCCTGTGAGCGCGACGTGAGCATCTCCTACCTGCCGGGAGACGCCCCGCCGGCATCGCTCAAGCTGCACGACGGCGCCGCGATCAAGGGCTGGAAGTCGCTCGAGGTACCGCGCTGGTTCAAGTACGGTTCAGGTGGCCCAGGGGATAACGGGGGCGAGAAGCAGTCCATGAGCCGCACCTTCATCCCGCGCGCCTTGCAGGCCGGCTGCAAGCTGGTGCCGGGCATGCGCGCGCGCCGCCTCCAGCGCTCGCGGGGGCGCTGGGTCGTCGAGGCCGAGAGGGTGTTGCCGGACGGCAGACGGACCCGGCACAGGCTGCGTTGCAAGACGCTGTTCGTCGCCTGCGGCGCCATCCAGACGCCGGCGCTGCTGCAGGCGAGCGGCATCGCCCCGCTCGCCGGGCGGTCGCTGCGGATGCATCCGACGGTGAAGGTGGTGGCGCGCTTCCCCAAGGCGATCAACAGCGCCGACATGGGCGTGCCGGTGCACCAGGTGAAGGAGTTTGCGCCGCGCTTGAGCTTCGGCTGCTCGATCAGCGGCGTGCCCTATCTGTCGCTCGCCATGCTCGACCATCCCGGGCATGGGCGCGAGGTGGACGACGGCTGGCCGCAGATGGCGATCTACTACGCCATGATCGCGGGCGGCAGCGGCAGCGTCCGCCGCGTGCCCGGCTATCGCGATCCGCTGGTGCGGTTTGCGCTCGGCGACAAGGATATGCGCGATCTCGCCGACGGCACCAGGAAGCTGAGCGAGCTGCTGCTCGCCGCAGGTGCCGAGGCGCTCTATCCGACCGTGGACGGCGCGACGCCCCTTGCCGGCGTCGACGACCTGCGCAAGGTGGCCGATCCGCTGCCCCAGGGCCGCACCAGCCTGATGACCATCCACCTGTTCTCCTCGTGCCCCATGGGCGAGGACAGGAGCCGCTGCGTAACGGATTCCTTCGGCCGCGTGCACGGCCACGACGGACTCTACATCGCCGACGCCAGCCTCCTGTGCACGGCCCCCGGCGTCAACCCGCAAGGCTCGATCATGGCCTTCGCCCGCCGCAACGCGCTGCACTTTTTGGGGCGGCAATGATGGTTCTCCATCCCTCGCCGCATATGCGACCGGGTCCCCCTCCCCCTTGTGGGGAGGGGCTAGGGGTGGGGGGACTCCCGACCTCAGACGTTCTGGCATCCCCCCCACCCTGTCCCTCCCCCACAAGGGGGGAGGGGACGTTGTGGCACGCGCCGGACCTCAAATTCAGCCGCGAGCTTTTTTTCTTGGAGGCCTTCGCATGCGGTGCCTGGT
>JBAPMW010000107.1:0-1815 GCA_049278815.1 Hyphomicrobiaceae bacterium | reverse complement strand
GCACACGTTTGACGTCTGCGGGCGGTGTCGCGCGTCACGCCGCTCCCGCCCTGCGCCGGCCAGCCGGCCTGGCGGTCGCATCCGGGACGAAGGTGATTCTGGAGACTTGGAAACCTTGCAATCCTAGCCTACATCCAGCTTTAGCCTACAGCCAGGTCGCTATTGCCGCTATGGACCGGTCCACTCTGATCGAGGCTCTGAGGAAGTACGACGCCCCGCTGCGCCAGAACGGTGCGACGGGCCTCTACATCTTCGGCTCACGCGCCCGCGGTACCCACCGCCCCGACAGCGACCTCGACCTTTTCATCGATTACGATCGAGAGGTGCGCGTCCCCAACCTATTTCGCCTGATGCAGATCGAGGAGGAACTCGCCGCAGAGCTGGGTATCCCCGTGACGATCACGACACGATACGCGCTTCACCCCCTGATGAAGGAGCGGATCGAGCGCGACGCAGTTCGGGTTCTCTGATGACCAAGGACCCTACTGTCGCCATTCGAGATTGTCTGGCGGAGATCGATATCCTGCACCGGATAGCCGGCGCTACGACCCTCTCCGCATTTAGGGGCCGATCCGATCATCCGCCGCGCCGCTGCATACGCCATTTCAGACCATCTCGGAGGCCATTCGACACCTTCCTGACGATTGGCTGGCCGATTACCCCACGGAGCCATGGGGGCAAATCAAGGGCATCGGCAATCGCATTCGCCATGAATACTTCCGCCTCGACGACGACATCCTCTGGGAGATCATGACGATGGACTCGCACGCTCTTAAGAGTGTGATGGAGGCTATGCTCGAACGGCATGCCGGCGCCGGGGAGGGTGGTACCGACGTCGGCAACGGCAATTGAGACAGGCCTGCTGCCTACCCAATCACCCGGCAATCAGCCCGCCGTCCACCAGCACCTCCGACCCCGTGGTGAAGGACGACGCCGGCGACAGGAGCCACACCACGGTGCTGGCGACCTCATGCGGCTGCCCGAGGCGGCCGATGGGGATCTGGGCGTGGAGCTTGGCCATGGCCTTGGCGGGGTCGGGGCGGTGGTTGACCAGGGCGTCGACCATGTCGCCCTCGATGAACGCGGGGTGCACCGAGTTGCATCGCACCGGCGGGCGCTTGCGGGCGCCGTACAACGCCACCGACTTCGTGAGCATGCGCACGGCGCCCTTCGACGCGTTGTAGGCGGCGAGGTTGGCACCGCCGACGATGCCGGAGGCGGAGGAGATGTTGACGATGGACGGTGCCCCGGATTTGGCCAGGAGCGGCATGGCGTATTTGCAGCCCAGGAACACGCCGTCGGCGTTGACGGCCATCACCCGGCGCCATTCGGCCAGGCTCGTCTGCTCCACGTCGCCCGGCGTGCCGACGCCGGCGTTGTTGACGAGCCCGTCGAGGCGGCCGTGGCGGCGCTCGATCTCGGCCATGGCCGCCTGCCAGTCCTCCTCCCGCGTCACGTCGAGGGCGACATCGACCGCGCCGCGCGCGGCGAGATCGCTGGGAATCGCGGTGCCGCCCGCCGCCGCAATTGCCCCGCACATGGCGCTGCCCAGCGTGCCGAGCGCGCCGGTCACGAGAACGATGTGGTCCTTGAGTTGAGCCGTCATCGCCGCTTCCTCCTCCATCTCAGGCCCAACGAGCGGCCCATGCTGAATACGGCATAGTACAGGAACAGGCAGGTGAGGCCGGTCATCGTCAGAATCTGGACGAAGCCGCTCACGCCTCCAGCAGTCGAAAGGACGCCCTGGTAGGCAACCGCCTGCATGGCCAGGACGACGCATGCGACGGCCGCCGGCGCCCACCGGCCGACGAGCCT
>JBAPMW010000106.1:0-4023 GCA_049278815.1 Hyphomicrobiaceae bacterium | reverse complement strand
ATGCCGGGCTGCTTGGCAAGACGCCCGCGGATTTCGCGCGCAGTGTCATGCTCCGCCGGCCGCGCAGCCGCAAAGGCAAAGTCCCGGTCCTGATCGCGGTCGGTGAGCACACCCTCGGCGCTGGCACGAGACCGGCTTGGCACTCAACGGCGTTGCGCACCATTTCCACGCCACGGGAGAGATTCAGGCCATCGAGCTCGAAACGCTGCTGCGCGCGCTGCGCCGCCTCGCGAGAGCCAGCTTTCCTGCGGCTGTGACGGCGGGCAACGACCATGAATCTTATGCGCTGATGCCTGCGCTCCGCTATCATCTGCGCAAGACCTGCACCAACCTCGTCCAGATCGCCGACCGCTTCCAGGCGCTGGGTCTCCTCCCGTCGCTCCCGCTCTCCAATCTCATCCGCCGCTTCCGCACGATCCTCAACGGCGATAGCCCGCCCCATGGTGCCTAACATCTCCCGCAACGGCCGCTCCTTCCGCGGGGCAGGGGCCTATCATCTCCACGACAAGCCGGACGGCGCCAACGCGCGTCCGCGCACCTCGGAGCGCGCGCTTTCACGGTAACTCGCAACCTTGCCAATGCCGATCCAAATGCGGCGATCGACGAGATGTGGCGCACGGCCGAGGATGCCAGGCATCTCAAGGCGCGTTCCGGCCTCGCCTTGACCGGCAGGAAGAACGAGACGCCGGTCAAGACCGTGAGCCTCGGCTGGGCGCCAGGCAAAACCCCGACGAGGGCAGACATGTGCCTGGCGGCAGACAGCTTCATGACGGCGATGGGGTGGGCGGAGCACCAGGCGCTCATCGTCGCGCACAGAGACACGCGCCACCCACACCTGCACCTGATCATCAACCGAGTGCATCCCGACACCGGGCGCGCGCTCAACGACTGGCAGGAGAGAAAGCGCGCTCAAGTGTGGGCGCATAACTACGAGCGGCAGCACGGCGCCATCCTCTGTCCCGCGCGCGAGGCGCCTGCTGCGAAGCCACCCAGGGCGCGCCTGCCCCACCGCGATGCGCGACTTCTCGCAGGCTGCGACGGCGCCGCGCGCAGGCGCATCGCCAGGGAAGCCCGGGCACCCTTCCGCCTGGCCTGGGCCGCGCATTATCGCCGCCAGCGTGCAACGCTCGCGCGCTTCGACCGCCATGCCCGTTCCGTCGAACGCTTGGCCGCGGGCCTTGTCCGCCAGGGCGACAGCCGCCGCGCCATGGACGCACTCGACGAGCTCGACCGGCGACGCGCCGAGCTCATTTGTTCCTTCCGCCGCCAACGCGCGGTCCTCGCCCGCGCGCAGCATGCCGCGGTACGCCGCCTGCTTGCCGCGGAGGTCAGGTCGTCCGTGCCAGCTGCAGCGGGGAACCACCGTGCTCCCCTGACGGCGACGCGCGCGCCGCACACCCACCACGTCCCGCCGAACGGCGCCTAGGCCGGCGTTCATCGGCTGACGCCGTTCCATCGCGCATCGTCTGCGTCTGATCCGCCATCACCCGCCATCGCATGGCCCCCGCGAGCCTTGCGGCGTCACCGGCTTGTGTTCCACGCCGCCGCCCGCGAGGTCCTGCGCCGGACACGTTCCGCGCCACGGCATGTCGCGTCCCGCGCCCGATCCGAAATCTCCGTCGCCTTCGCGCACCGCTGGGCCGCCATTCGAACCATGCCTCCCGAAGAGCGCGCGGCCGCGGCCGCTGCATTGCGTTCCGAGGAGGAGGCGGCGCTCGTCGCGCGCACGACGCATCTTCTGGAAGAGGTGAAGCACGAGGCGTTGGCGGACAGCGCACAGCGCCGCGCCCGCTTTGCCGCCGGGCGTGCGCTCCGTCTCGAGCGGCGACGCGAAATCTCGGGCGCCACCGCGATCCCCGCGCCACGAAGACCGCGGCCGTCAACGCCGGCAAGAGCGCCGCCACGCTTCACTCGGGCGTAGCATCCGCCCAGAACCGGCGCGTGACGGACGCAGCAATAACTGGACACCGGCTGTCGAACCGACTATGGAACAAAAAGGGAACAATGCAATGGAGCGATGCCATGCAGCGTATGGAGACCCTGGAGACGGTGCTGGCGCGCGAGGACGAGGTCGCGCGCGAATGGCAATGGCTGAACGACGCGCTCAACGAGGTGGCGCGGGTGAGGGCCGAGCGCGGGGACGCCGCGGTCCTTCCGGTTACTGCAGCAGCAGGCATTCGTAGTCGGACAGCGGCGCGTCGCCCTTCGGATGCAGGCCGCGGAGCTCGAAAGACGGCGGCATTGATGCGACCATGCGCGAGGATCGCAACACGCTCGCCCATTATCCTGGCCGTTGGTGACCGTGGCCTGCCGCTATTGCGAACGGCGAGGCCAGTACCGCATCGAAACCCTCATCGCGGCCCATGGGTCCGAGGCGACCTACGCGCAGGTGCTCACCAGCCTGTCCGCCGATTGCACGCGCACCTCGGACCGCACGAGCCGGTCCGGCGGATGCCGCGGCGCGTACTTTCCCGACATCGAGAGGAAACGCCGCTAGGCGGCGCGCAGCAGGTCCTCCTTGTCGAACCCTTCCTGTACGAGGCGCATCTTCTCTGCGGGATATTCGCGCGCGAGCGCGATGGCTTCGTCGGGCGAGCCCTTGAGCCAGGTTTCGAACTCTTCCTCCCGCGTCAGCAGCACCGGCATCCGCTCGTTATCCTGACAGTTGCTGTGGAGGCGGTCCCTGGCACCATACGGCTCGAATCAAGCTTCGCCGGCTGGGCACGGCTGGCGGAAACCGCTTGAGAGTGGGGCGTGTCTTCGGCGTTGCAGCGATTCCGGCAGGAAACAGAGGGACTTGCTCCCTCACCAACGCTGCCACTACATGCCTGCTCCTGACCCCAAGGAGATGTTAACGGTCCTTACATTCAATATTCGTGACCGGTCCCATTGCTGGAAGCCGTTACAATCCCAGCCGTAGTCGATAGCCAACGCGACAGTGCGCCGTTCTGCGTCGCGATCCGTGTTTGATCAACCGCTACTGATGTAATCTTCCGCACGAAGCAAAGTGGCAGTGACCACCTGCTGAGTCTGTAGGCACCACCCTAAGGATAGGTCCACCATGGGCGATTCGAACTCCGCGCGCCCGCTACGGCGAGGGCCGGTCGAGCGTCCGCATTGCGCTATCTGCGGTGAGGCAACACGCCAACCGATCGCCTTCGGCATGGTGCGGCCGTCGCTGGCCACCGGGCTTGCCGCGGCGCATCCCAAGCTGACAGCCGACGATGTGATCTGCCGCAGGCATCTGACCGAGCAGCGCACACGCTATGTCGAGCAATTGCTGGAACGCGAGCGCGGCGAACTCTCGGAATTAGAGCGACAGGTGGTCGCGAGCTTGGCCCGGGAAGAAACGGTCGCCCGCGACATCGAGGCGGCGTGGGCAGGAAGGCGCACGTTTGGCGAGCGGGTCTCCGACTTCGTGGCCGATTTCGGCGGCAGCTGGCACTTCATCATTAGCTTCTTCATCATTCTTCTCGTGTGGATCGGTTTCAATGTGTGGGCGGCGACGCGGGCGATCTTCGATCCCTACCCGTTCATTCTGCTAAACTTGGTGCTCTCCTGCCTTGCGGCGATACAGGCCCCGATCATCATGATGAGTCAGAAGCGCCAGGAGGCGAAGGACCGGTTGCGGTCCGAGAATGACTACCGGGTCAATCTCAAGGCGGAGTTCGAGATCCGGCACCTGCACGAGAAACTCGACCATCTGATCAACCGGCAGTGGGAGCGGTTGGCTGAGATCCAGCAGATTCAGCTTGAAATCATGGAAGACCTCGCCGCGCGCAGAAGTTGATGCTGCTGCCAATAGCTATTTTGGCACACTTGCTCCGGTCTGCGCGCGTCAGGTTCCGGACCATAGCGGTCGCTTCTGCCACATTTGCGTTGGGGCAACGACGAGATTCTGCCTACCTGGTCGCGCTTTCCAGGCTTGCCGTCCTATAGCGTCCTGCCGTTTGCGCTTTGTTAAGGCTGTTGGCACAGCGACGCGGAGTTTCTGCGGTCCGCCAATCTCCCCCCACCTTGTGC
>JBAPMW010000105.1:0-3578 GCA_049278815.1 Hyphomicrobiaceae bacterium | reverse complement strand
AGCTCCAGGCGCAGGTCGTAGTGCAGCCGGCGCGCGGCATGCTTGTGCACGACGAAGAGATCGCCGCGGCTGCGCTTGAGCTTGCCGCGCGGCTCCTCCGTACGCGTGAAATCGCGCTTCTGGTGGTATTCGCCAAGGGAGCTGCTGGCGGTTCGGCGTGGCATGAGCCGCAGGCGCTATCCGGCTTTGCGCGTCTTGCCCTTGGTGGGGGTTGCGCGTGTCTTGGACTCCGGCTTCTCCGTCTTTTCGGCCTTCCTGGCCGGCGCCGGCTTCTCAGCCTTCTTGGCCGGCGCGCGTTGGGCACCTGCCTTGGCACCGCCTCTGTCGCCGGTGCCTTCCACGCTGCGGCGGAGCGCGTCCATCAGGTTGATCACGTTGGTCTGGCGCTGCACCGGCTGCGCCTTCACCGGCATGCCCTGCTGCTTGGAGCGGATCAGCTCGATGAGCGCGTTCTCGTAGCGGTCCTCGAATGCGGCGGGCTCGAACCTGCCGGTCATCTTCTCGATGATGTGCGAGGCCAGCTCCAGCATCTGCTTGGGCAGCTCCATTTCGGGGATCTCGTCGAAGTAGCCCGCGGCCTGGTGCACCTCGTTGGCGTAGTGCAGGCTGAATGCGCTGATACCCTTGTCGCGCGGCTCGAGCATGACGATGCGCTCGCGCCGGAACAGCACCACGCGGGCGAGCCCCACCATCTTCTCCGCGCGCATGGCGTCGCGGATCACGGCGAACGCCTCCTCGCCCACGCGGTCCGTGGGTGTGAGATAGTACGGCGTATCGAGATAGAGCTCGTCCACGTCCGAGCGGCGCACGAAGCGCTCGATGTCGATGGTGTGGTTGCTCTCGATCTGGACGGACTTGATCTCGTCGTCCTCGACCTGAATGAACTCGCCCTTGGCGACCTCGTAGCCCTTGATCTGGTCCTCGGACTCGACGGTCTCGCCGGTTTGCTCGTCCACCATCTGCCGCCGCAGCCGATTGCCGGTCGCGCGGTTGAGCGTGCGGAACGAGACGCGCTCCGATGTGGTCGTCGCCGGGAAGAGGGCGACGGGACAGGAGACCAGGGAGAGCTTGAGGTAGCCCTTCCAGTTGGGTCTGGGTGCCATAACGCAACGTTCCTACGCAGACTTCGTGCTCCGCCGCCCGCGCGATCATAACCCGCGGCACGCGCGGCGTCTTGCGGCTTTGCAGGGGACAACGTTCAGGACCTCCCGGCAGTCGAGGTGTCGATCCGGGCGCAGCTGGTTGTCGGCGACAATGTTCACCAAATCGTAAAGGGACCCGCGGCAGGGGCAGCCGCGGGTCCCGGTGGGGAGGGCGCTGGGGGGCGTGCCCTCTCGATGGCTGACAACGGCTCCGGCCATGCAGCGTTCCCGCGGTGCGTCAAATCACGGCGCTTGGCGGCTCCCGCGCACCCAGAGCGGCCAGGGGATAGGCGGCGGACGCAGCGCGTGCTAGGGCGGGCACAAACGCTTTGCGAGCGAGGTGCGCCCATGATCCCGCGCTATACCCGTCCCGACATGGCCCGCATCTGGGCGCCGGAGACGCGCTTTCGCATCTGGTTCGAGATCGAGGCGCACGCGGCCTCCGCCATGGCCGAGCTGGGGCTGATCCCCAAGGCGGCGGCCGAGACGATCTGGGAGAAGGGCGCCAAGGCCCAATTCGATGTGGCCCGCATCGATGCCATCGAGCGCGAGGTGAAGCACGATGTCATCGCGTTTCTGACGCACCTCGCCGAGCACGTGGGGCCGGAGGCGCGCTTCGTGCACATGGGGCTCACCTCGTCGGATATCCTCGATACCACGTTCAACGTACAACTCGTGCGCGCCGCCGACCTGCTGGCGGCAGACCTCGATGCGCTGCTTGCCGCGCTCAAGCGGCGCGCGCTGGAGCACAAGCTCACCCCCACCATCGGCCGCAGCCACGGCATCCACGCTGAGCCCACCACCTTCGGGCTGAAGCTCGCGTACGCCTATGCCGAGTTCCAGCGCGCCAAGGCACGGCTGGCACAGGCGCGGGAGGAGGTGGCCACGTGTGCCATCTCGGGGGCGGTGGGCACGTTCGCCAACGTGGACCCGCGGGTGGAGGCCTACGTGGCGGAGAGGATGGGGCTGCGACCCGAGCCGGTCTCGACCCAGGTGATCCCGCGCGACCGGCACGCCATGTACTTCGCCACGCTGGCTGTGATCGCCTCGTCGCTGGAGCGGCTGGCGGTGGAGGTCCGGCATTTGCAGCGCACCGAGGTGCTGGAGGCGGAGGAGCACTTCTCGGAGGGGCAGAAGGGCTCCTCGGCCATGCCGCACAAGCGCAACCCTGTGCTCACCGAGAACATCACCGGGCTCGCCCGCATGGTGCGGGCCTACGCCCTGCCGGCCTTGGAGAACGTGGCGCTCTGGCATGAGCGCGACATCTCGCACTCCGCCGTGGAGCGGATGATCGGCCCCGACGCCACCGTCACCCTCGACTTCGCGCTGGCGCGCATGGCCGGCGTGATCGACAAGCTGGTGGTGTACCCGGAGAATATGCGCAGGAACCTGGACCGGCTCGGAGGGCTCGTGCACTCGCAGCGGGTCATGCTGGCGCTGGTGGACAAGGGCCTGGCGCGCGAGGACGCCTATCGCCTGGTTCAGCGCAACGCCATGCGCGTGTGGCAGGACGGCGGGAACTTCCTCGAGCTGCTGAAGGCCGATGCGGACGTGTGCCGTGCTCTATCCGCCGGCCAGCTGGAGGCGCTGTTCGACCTTGGGTATCACACAAAGCACGTAGACGACATTTTCGCCCGTGTGCTCGGCCCGTGAACGGCCTCACATGGTGAGATGGTGAGTGGTGAGGTGGTGAGTATAGCGTTTCCCTTTGTCGCAGCGCCCAACCCACCCTTTGAGGGGTCGACAGCCGAAGGACGGTGAGCGGGTTAAGAGGCTGAGCGGGTTAGGCAGTGAGTCTGACGTCTCGGCTCGTCACGGAGCTGCAATCCACCCTCGACGTTGAAAACCGAGGGTCGCCGCATGCGCCAGCCCAAACTCACCACTCACCATCTCACCACTCACAAACCCCGCGCCGCCGGCAGCCCTTCTCAAACGCCCAGAGCCTGAAGGATTGCCACCGCTCCCAGCGTCCCCAGCAGAGCGCCGAGGATGGTGCAGGGAAGGTGCAAGGCGAAGAACTGGAAGGCGTTGAAGGGATCGCGTTCGAAATTCCACATGCAGGTTCCCCCTGGCCGAGCTGGCGGGGAGCAGGCCCGGCGCTTTCCGGCCCCTGAAGGCTCCCTCATTTACGGAAGTGCCTCCAGGCTTTCAGGAGGCGGTTTCGCCAAAGGTATCATTGCTGCAGCACTGCGAGCGCCGTGACATATCATCGTCCGCGCAAGTGTCACTGCACAGGCCGTGCATCTGGCGCATGACGCGCACGGCGCGCCTATCCCCGCTCGCTCAAGCCGCGCCTATAATTCGCGGTCGTTTGCAGCGACGGGACGTGGATGGCGCCATCCGACGTTCACGGGCAGACGGCCGGCGTCCCGGAAGGAGAGGAGATGGCTCGAGATCCGGGAGGCGCGTTGCGTCGGCCACGGGACGGTAGCCAGC
>JBAPMW010000104.1:0-4134 GCA_049278815.1 Hyphomicrobiaceae bacterium | reverse complement strand
GAGAACACCCCTGTGGCCAAGCTCGCGATAGTGGCTCTCGTCGCACTCCTGCTCTCAGGCTGCGCCTACACGTCGAGGCTGGAGCGCAACATCGCCACGGGAGCGCTTTTCGGCGCGGGGACCGGTGTGGCCATCGGCGGCTTGGCGCGCGGGACCGTCGGCGGAGCCTTCAGGGGTGGCGTCATTGGCGCCGTGGCGGGTGGACTTATAGGCGCCGCGCTCACGGAGCCCCGGCGCTGCTGGATCCGCACACGCGCGGGCAGGCTGCGCCGCGGCTGGTGCCGATAGCAATTGGACTGCGTCGCAGGCTGCTGGCCCGCCGATCATCATCAACGCCGTCGTACGCGCCAACGTGATCATCTCCAGCGGCGCTTGGGTTGCGGGCACTGGCGCCCATTTCTTGCTGGCTGGCCGCAATGTGCCCCGTCACGATTCCCATAGGCTCCACAAATAAAATCAGTCACTTAGTCCAATGCGTACCCGACCCACCTCCGCGCGCGTTCGCGCCGCTGGCGGCTTGATTGGGACGTCGCACAGCGGGGAACCGCGCGGATGATCGACCGGGAGCTGCCGAGCGAAGCCAAGCCAGTTGCCCTAGCGACACCAGGGGCCACGTAGCGCATTCGGCCGCTTTGTGATCCGGGCGGAAGAGCACTATATTACTCGCCTCGATAGAGCGTGCCGGCGCCGGGGGCCGCGCCACTTTTACCGAGCCATGTCCAGTCAGGGGCCCGTCCTTCACGGCGGGCCATTGACATTTTGGGGATCGGCCAAGAGCCAAGGGCCACATGAAGAACCGGACCGATCACATCCGCCTCACCTCGCATCCGGCGCCGGGGGCCAGGCCGCGCCTGCCGGTGACGTGGGGCGCCGCTGGCGCGCGCCAGCGCGGTCCCATCGTCGGCACCGTGTCGCGCCCGCAAGACCGCAACGCCATCGGCACCCACGGCGGGTCCTACGCCCTCTATCGGGCCCTGGCGGTCTCGTCCGGTGCTCTCAATCCGCTGCGCCGCCCCGACCTTGCCAACACCGAGCCGGCCGTGACCATCGGTCCGTTCCCGCAGTGGACCGGCGCGCGCACCATCGTCTCGCTCGACCCGTGGGGCCATACGGCGGCGGCGGATTTCAAGGCCGAGATCGCGGCAGGGACGGATATCCGCCCCAGCATCGCCGTCACGCGCGCGCGGCTCGATATCCCCGAGATCCGGCAGGCGATGGCGGCCGGGCGCCTCGAGAGCGACGGCGTGGTGCTGCACGAGGGCGGCGCCGTCTCGGTGGTCAAGGCGGCCATCGACCCGGTGTGGTTTCTCGCGGGCATCGCCGGGCGCTTCGGCACCAGCGAGACGCGCCTGCGCCGCACGCTGTTCGAGCAGACCGCGGGCATGTTTCCCGAGCTCGTCACGCGTCCCGACCTCGCCGTGTTCCTGCCGCCGATCGGGGGCACCACGGTGTATCTGCTCGGCGAGGTGGCGAGGCTCGCCGATCCGGCCACCCGCATCACAGCCCGCGTGCACGACGAGTGCAACGGCTCGGACGTGTTCGGCTCCGACATCTGCACCTGCCGGCCCTATCTCATCCACGGCATCGAGGAATGCGTGCGCGAGGCGCAGAGCGGCGGCCTTGGCGTGATCGTTTACAACCGCAAGGATGGCCGCGCGCTGGGCGAGGTCACCAAGCTCCTAGTCTACAACGCCCGGAAGCGCCAGGAAGGCGGCGATGCGGCCAGCGCCTACTTCGAGCGCACGGAATGCGTGGCCGGCGTGCAGGACGCGCGCTTCCAGCAGCTGATGCCGGACGTCATGCATTGGCTGGGGATCAGGCGCATCGACCGGTTCATCTCGATGAGCGACATGAAGCACGACGCGCTGGTCAGCCAGGGCATCCAGATTATCGAGCGCGTGCCGATCCCCGACGAGCTGGTGCCGGCCGACGCGCAGGTGGAGATCGTTGCCAAGAAGGCGGCGGGCTACTACAGCGCGCCCGTGGCGCCCGTGGCGCAGCCGGAGAGCCCGGCAGGCACCGTCGGCCGGGGTCTCGACCAGAGCTAGGCCAGAGCTGGTCCCTTCAGACTGGAGCTAAGTTGCATATCATGCGGCCCCTATCGGCGGCAGCCCTGTCGCTTTTGAGCGCCCACGCCGTGCGGGAGCGCGCGCGCCGGCTGCTTGAGCTTGGGCTGGAGGGGAGGCTTGGTTGCTTCCGCATCAATCTGGCCAGGCTGGAGGCCGCCGCCGATGCCGTGATCGGGGTAACGCGCGCCTCCTATCCCGCTCTGGACGTGCCGTTCCACTCACGCTGGCGCCACTTCGTGGTGGGCGGCGTGGACCGCTGGAAGGCGATCGCGCCGCCCGCGGAATGGCGCAATCCGGCCGAGCGGGCCAGGGCGGCCTTCGATCTGGCCACGGTCAGCGTGCTCCTGGATGCCGGCGCGGGCTCCGACTGGACCTATTGCGATGACGCAACCGGGGTCCGTGTGGGCCGCTCCGAGGGCCTGGCCTTGGCGAGCCTTGCCATGTTCGCGGCCGGGGCCTTCTCCGCCGATCCGCGCCGCCGCCCGCTGCGCGTGGATGCAGCCGCCCTGCAAGCCATGACCGGCGACACGCTGTGCCGCCATTTCCAGGTCGATGCCGCCAATCCGCTGCCGGGCGTGGAGGGACGCGTGGCGCTGCTGCGCCGGCTCGGCGCTGCCGTCGACGCGGCGCCGGAGACCTTCGCACGCGCGGACACGCCGCGTCCGGGCGGTCTGTTCGACCATCTCAGCGCCAATGCCGGCGCCCGTTCCATCGCCGCGCCCGATGTGCTTGCGGCCGTGCTGCGCCACCTTGGACCGGTCTGGCCCTCGCGGCTGGAGCTCGACGGCGTGCCGCTGGGCGACTGCTGGCGCCACCCGGCGCTCACGACCGACGACGCAACGTCGGGGCTGATGCCGCTGCACAAGCTCTCGCAGTGGCTGACCTACTCGCTGCTGGAGCCGCTTCAGGCCGCCGGCCGCGTCGCTGTCACCGATGTCGACGGCCTCACCGGGCTTGCCGAATACCGCAACGGCGGCCTCCTCGTCGATACCGGCGTCCTTGCCTTGCGCGATTCCGCCGACGCTCAGCGCCCGCACGAGGTCGGCTCGACGCTGGTGGTGGAGTGGCGGGCGCTCACTGTAGCCCTGCTCGACCGCCTGGCGGACATCGTACGCCGCAGGCTGGGCATGGATGCCGAGGCGCTGCCGCTCGCCAGGATCCTGCAAGGCGGCACCTGGGCCGCCGGCCGCCAGATCGCGCGAGCGCGCCGGCCCGATGGTGCACCACCGTTGTCCGTCGTCAGCGATGGCACGGTCTTCTGACTGTCCGACCCAGCGTGGGGAGCCCGATCATGGATGGCATAACGGTTATCGAGCATCCGCTGGTGCAGCACAAGCTGACGCTGATCCGCGACAAGGCGCGCTCCACCAAGTCGTTCCGGGAGTTGCTCAAGGAGATCGGCATGCTGCTGTGCTACGAGGTGACGCGCGATCTGCCCCTCACCGAGGTGGAGATCGAGACGCCTCTCGCCCGCACCAAGGCGCGCCGCATCGCCGGCAAGAAGCTGGTGTTCGCCCCCGTGCTGCGCGCCGGCATGACCTTCGTCGAGGGCATGCTCGACCTGGTGCCGAGCGCTCGCGTGGCCCACGCCGGCCTCTATCGCGAGCCCGAGACGTTCGTGGCGGTGGAGTACTTCTTCAAGGCCCCCGCCGACCTCCGCGAGCGGCTGGTGATCGTGGTCGCCCCCGTCGTCGCCACCGGCAACACCGCCGTGGCCGCCATCGACCGCCTGAAGGAATCCGGCGCCCAGGAGATCCGCCTCGTCTCGCTGCTCGGCGCCCCCCAGGGCTTCGAGCGCGTGCGCGGCCTGCACCCCGACGTGCCCATCTGGACCGCCGCCATCGACGCCACCCTCGACGCCCACGGCTACATCCTCCCCGGCCTCGGCGACGCCGGCGACCGCGCCTATGGGACGCGGTGAGGGGGGTGCTGCAGGTCGTGATAGCAGTCTCGTAGAGCATGGAGAGCAGTTGAGAGAATATCTCTCAGCAGAATAGATTGAAAGCACGAAGCGCCATGGGGCGCCCTGGGGTCAGACCCGCAGGGTCTGACCCCGATTGCCGGC
>JBAPMW010000103.1:0-3893 GCA_049278815.1 Hyphomicrobiaceae bacterium | reverse complement strand
AGATCGGTCCGTCAGGTTGGGGTTCGCCGCTCGCCGCACGCGCCAACCTGTCCCCCTCCCCCTTGTGGGGAGGGGCTAGGGGTGGGGGGACTCCCAAACCTTGATGTTCTGCGATCCCCCCCACCCTGTCCCTCCCCCACAAGGGGGGAGGGGACGGTGTGGCGCGGTCCTGCCCGTCAGACAGCGGCATAGAGCGCCTCCTTGAAGGGCGCGTCGCCGAGGCGGGCGTAGGCGGCGAGGAATGGCTCGTCGGGGCCGCTGCGCAGCTGCAGGTATCTGTCCACCACCTTCTCTACCGCGTCGACGATACCCTCCGGTCCGAAGCCGGGGCCGGAGATCTCACCGATCGCGGCGTCCTCCGCGCCGGAGCCGCCCAGCAGCAGCTGGTAGTGCTCCTCTCCGCGCTTCTCCACACCCAGGATGCCGATGTGGCCCACGTGATGGTGGCCGCAGGCGTTGATGCAGCCTGAGATCTTGATCTTGAGGTCGCCGATCTGGTCCTGGCGCGCGGCCAGCCGCTCGGAGATGCGCTGCGCGATGGGGATCGAGCGGGCGTTGGCGAGCGCGCAGTAGTCGAGGCCCGGGCAGGCGATGATATCCGTGACGAGCCCGGCGTTGGCCTCGGCCAGGCCGATGCCCTTGAGGGCCCGATACACCTCCCACAGCTCGCCCAGGCGCACATGCGGCAGCACCAGGTTCTGCTCGTGCGTCACCCGCACCTCGTCGTGGGAGTAGCGCTCGGCGAGGTCGGCCACGGCGTCCATCTGGGCAGCGCTGGCGTCGCCTGGGATGCCGCCGATGGGCTTCAAGGAGATGGTGACGATGGCATGGCCAGGCTGCCTGTGGGCATGGGTGTTGCGCGTCACCCAGCGGTCAAAGGCGCGATCGGGGGCGCGGCTGGCGGCCTTGGCCGGCCTGTCGTCGAACGCCGGCGGCGCGAAGTACGTCTCGATGCGGCGGATCTCCGCCTCCGGCAGCTTCAAGGCGCCGTCGCGGATGCGCTGCCACTCCTCCTCCACCTGAGCCGTGAACGCCTCGACGCCCAGGGCGTCCACCAGGATCTTGATGCGCGCCTTGTAGATGTTGTCGCGCCGGCCGTGCAGATTGTAGATGCGCAGGATCGCCTCGAGGTAGCTGAGCAGGTGCTCCTCCGGCAGGTCGTCGCGGACGAGCTTGGCGATGAGGGGCGTGCGCCCCATGCCGCCGCCCACCCAGACCGCGAAGCCGAGTCCGCCTCCGGGAAGGCGCTTCAGGTGCAGGCCGATGTCGTGCAGCTTCATGGCCGCACGGTCGTGCTCGGAGGCGATCACCGCGACCTTGAACTTGCGCGGCAGGAAGCTGAACTCGGGGTGCAACGACGACCACTGGCGGATGATCTCCGCGTAGGGCCGCGGATCGGCCACCTCGTCGGCGGCGGCGCCGGCGAAGTGGTCGGCCGTGACGTTGCGGATGCAGTTGCCCGAGGTCTGGATGGCGTGCATCTCCACGTCCGCCAGCTCGTCCAGGATGTCGGGGATGTCGACGAGCCTCGGCCAGTTGAACTGCAGGTTCTGGCGCGTGGTGAAGTGGCCGTAGCCGCGGTCGTAGGTGCGGGCGATGTGGGCGAGCTTGCGCATCTGGCGCGAGGACAGCGTGCCGTACGGGACAGCGATGCGCAGCATGTAGGCGTGGAGCTGGAGGTAGACGCCGTTGCGCAGCCGCAGCTGCTTGAACTCGTCCTCAGTCAGCTCGCCCGAGAGGCGGCGCGCTACCTGGTCGCGCAGCTGCGCCACGCGCTGGCGCACGAAGGCGGCATCGAACTCGTCATAGCGGTACATTTCAGGCGGCCTCGGGGGCAGAGACGGGGTCAGACCCCTCGCCGCCACGGTTGCGAGAAGCACGGACGTTCGGCGCGAGGGGTCTGACCCCGTTTGCGCCGTTTGCGCCTGGCGCCACATACCCCGGCACGTCGGCGAGCACGCTCGGTCCCTCCACGCGCACGCGCTCGCGCATGCGCGCCGGCAGGGGGCGGGCGCCAGTCCCGGCTACCGCGGCCAGGTAGGGCTCCACCACCAGGTTGCGCGCCGCGTCGTGCGTGCCTTGCGCCTGCAGGGCGCTGGCCTCCTCGGCGGTCTGGGCGACAGCCGCCCCCTCTATGCCCTCCACCCAGTTGCCGTCCGGGGCAAGGAAGACGACGGTGCCATCGGCCAGCCGGTTGGCGGTCAGCACGGAGACCTGCGGGGCACGCTTGCTCATGGGTAGACCTCCGCTGCGGGCGACGGCACCTCGGCGTTGCGCAAAGACGGCACCTGCCGGCGCTCGAAGACGATGACACCCTCGGGGCGCTCCAAGCCGGCATCGGCCCAATCGAGCCCGACAAGGAGCACCGCAGGCGAATCCAGGCCGAGCTGCGCCACGCACTCGGTCAGGTCGCGCAACGTGGTGGCGACGGCCCGCTCGTCCTCGCGCGTGCCGTTCTCGACGATGACCACCGGCGTGTCGGCGCCGGCGCCGGCCGCCAGCAGGTTGGCGCGGATAAGGGGGGCATTGCCGACGCCCATGTAGACGGCGAACGCCGCCCCTGGCGCCGCCAGTGCCTTCCAGTCAAGGCCAGGCATGGCAGCATCGGCCGTGGCACCGGTGACGACCGAGAATTGCCGCACGTGCTCCCTCGTCGTCACAGGCAGGCCGACGCGGGCGGCACAGGCGAGCGCCGACGTGACGCCGGGCACCACCTCCACGGGGATGCCGGCGCGCTGCAGGGCCGCCATCTCCTCCGCGGCGCGGCCGAAGACGAGCGGATCGCCGCCCTTGAGGCGGGCCACCACCTTGCCGGCCGCGGCCTCACGCACCAGGATGCGGTTGATCTCGGCCTGCGAGGTGGAGGGGCCGCCCGGCGTCTTGCCCACGAAGATGCGCTCCGCATCGCGGCGCGCATAGTCGAGGATGCGGTCGTCGACCAGGCGGTCGATCACCAGCACGTCGGCCTCCTGGAGGAGCTGGAGGGCCTTCAGGGTGAGGAGATCGGGATCGCCGGGTCCGCAGCCGATCAATGCGACCCGGCCGGCGGGTTGCCTCTGCCCGCCCCGCAACTCGTCAGCCAGAATGTGCTCCGCCTGCGTCTCGGCACCGCTCAGGACGGCTTGGCGGAACGGCCCTTGCAGCAATCGCTCCCACAGGCGGCGGCGCACACGGGCGTCGGGCTCGGCCTTGGCGAGGCGCTGGCGCAATGCCTGGGCACGGGCCGCCAGCACGCCGAGGCGTGCCGGCAGGAGCGCCTCGATGCGGGCCCGGATCTGGCGCGCCAGCACCGGTGCCGCCCCCTCGGTGCCGATCGCCACCGTTACCGGCGAGCGGTCGACGATGGCGGGGGTGATGAAGGTGGAGAGCTCCGGTGCATCCACCACGTTGACGGGAATGCCGAGCGCCTGGGCCGCCTGCGAGACCCGCGTGTCGAGGGCGCGGTCGCCCGTCGCGGCGTAGACGAGCCGCTGCCCCTTCACGTCGGCCGCCTCAAAGGGGCGCCGGTGGAGGCAAATGGCGCCGCGGCCGGCCAGGGCGCCGATCTCGCCGCAAACCGCCTCCGCCACCACCGTGATGCGCGCACCGGTCTTGCCCAGCAGCCGCAGCTTCTGTGCCGCCTGCTCGCCGCCGCCGGCCACGAGCACGGGGGCGGCGTCGAGATCGGTGAGGATGGGGAAATACTTCATTGCGGCGGCCTTCCGGAGGGGCGGTGAGCGAGCGGTACGATGCCCTCTCCCTGGAGGCTAGATAGAAATATTTCCTATTCGTCTGCAACTGATCGATGGAAAAAGAAACGTCATGCCAGTCTCATTGGCACACAGAGGCACTGGAAACCAATGTTTACCAAGGCGCGCAACAGCCACCTGCCCTCGCACCAAGCCTTGAAAAGT
>JBAPMW010000102.1:0-15077 GCA_049278815.1 Hyphomicrobiaceae bacterium | reverse complement strand
CGGCAGGCCAGCGCCCCGATGCGCTGACCGGCCGCGAGGATATCGGCGTAGGTTGGCATCGGCCGGGCCATCCGCTCTCTCCTCGATGGGGAACCAAGCCAAACCACAGCCCCCGCCGCAGCGCCTTGTCAAGCTTCCAGGCCTGAGCCAGTGCCCGTAGGGCGCATTAGGGCGCAGCCCGCAATCCGCCGCAAATCGGCGGATTACGGCTATCGCCTAATCCGCCCTACGATTCCTACGATTTCTCCGCGCGCTGCATTTCGGGTGGCAGCGCGCCTACGCACCCAGGAGCTTCAACCCCGCGTCGATCGCCAAGAACAGCGCCGCACCGACGAAGCCGCTGACGATATAGAGACCGTATATTCCAGGCGATTTGAGGAAGGGCGTGGCATCGGAGAGGACCAGGAACACTCCGAATATGAGATACATGACGCCGACCACGATAACACTCACGGCGAACCCTGCGAGGCCAAGTCCGATGCTGCTGCCGAGCGCCTGCGACAGCCACCACGTCGCCAGCGCGGCGATGCCGGCGAGCACGAGCATGCCCAGGGCTTCGTTGCGTCGCATAATTCGACCAAGCAACATGACAATCGCGAAAACGATCCAAGGGGACGCAGCAATAAATACTTGAGTGGTAATATCAGACGATCGCAAGGGCAGCACGCCGGATATTATCACCATAAGCAAACCGCCTATGGCTATTACAAAAAAGGCAAAAGAAAACGCGAATATGTGGTTGAATCCGAACATGCCATCGTGGACAGACGCACTCCACCGCGCAGCGAACACTCGCCACCTCGCCCACACCAACGCGCTGCTCCATATCGCCACAACCACAAACATATCCCGCCAGTGGGAATACAAGGTCGGCCGCCACTCGATGAAGCTGCCAAACCATGTGAGCATTCCTTGCAGAGAGCGCTCGGCCCAGCCCAACAGCACCCCCATGGTTGCGGTGTAGGCGGCCAAAATCAGCTCCATGGGCGCCGACAGGCTGCCCAACAGCAAGGCATGACGCGCAAGACTGACGATCGCGAGTGCGCTCATTGTCGTGCTCGCAACGGCGAGCACCCACCAGACGCTCCGCTCTCCCCTCGCCATCGCAAGCCCCCTGTTAACGTTTCATTAACCGACTCGACCCAGGGTCGCTCGCAGGATGCAACGCATCTGGATCGCCGCCTTGCTGCCCAAGGCGGTCATCCGAGAGCAGCGAGTATCAGCTCTCCGATTGCCCGAGGACGGCAAGGCCGTCTTCCATTCTCTCTTTTCAATCGACCCAGAACCGCGGCTCGGTAGGTGCCAAGACACCACCGAGCCGCAATCCCGCCACGTGGATCGCAAGCCCGGTCCTGTCGTCGACCTCCACCGCCACGCCCGCGACGGTTGCGGGGCCGCTCGCCGGCTCCATGCGGGTGCGGGGGATCTTGGTGAGGAAGCGGTTGAGCGGCTCGGTCCGGTCCATTCCCAGCACGGAGTTGTAGTCGCCACACATGCCGACATCGCTCATGAACGCCGTGCCCTCCGGCAGCACGCGCTCGTCCGCCGTGGGGGCATGGGTGTGGGTGCCGACCACCAGGCTGACGCGGCCGTCGAGGTAGTAGCCCAGCGCCTGCTTCTCGCTGGTGGCCTCGGCGTGGAAATCGACCAGGATGGCATCTGCGCCCTGCTTGAGGCCGCAGGCCGCCACCTCGGCCTCGACGGCCCGGAACGGATCGGCCAGCTCCGGCATGAAGACGAGGCCCATGGCGTTGATGACGAGGACGTCGGCGCCGTTGGCGGCCTTGAAGATGCCGCTGCCTCGGCCAGGTGTGCCGGGAGGATAGTTGATGGGCCTGATGAGCCGCGGCTGGCGCTCGATGAACACCAGCGCCTCCTTCTGGTCGAAGGCGTGGTTGCCGAGCGTCACCACGTCGGCCCCGGCGTCGATGAGGTCGGTGCAAATGGCCTCGGTGATGCCGAAGCCCCCTGCCGCGTTCTCGGCGTTGACCGCGACGAAGTCGAGCTTGTAGCGCTCCCGCAGCTCGGGGAGCCGCGAGATTACCGCTTGGCGGCCCGTGCGGCCGACCACATCACCGAGAAACAGCAGACGCATCCGACGAGCACCGCATCGGTCCGGAGGGTGTCAGCACCCAGTCAAGCTGTTGGTCATAGTCGAGATGCGGCACCGCGTCGATTCGTTGCTCATCGTAGGCGAGCCCGACGGCGACGATGCGCTTGCGTGCCCTCAAGCCGGCCAGCGTGCGGTCGTAGAAGCCCCCGCCGTAGCCGAGCCGGCGGCCCTGGGCATCGAAGGCGAGCAGCGGCACCAGCAGGATATCCGGCTCCACCGCCGGCCGATCCGGCTTCGGCTGCGGGATGCCCCACACGCCCTTGTCCATGGCATCGCCCGGCGCCCAGGGCCGGAACACCAGCGGCCGGCCCTTTCCCTCCACCACCGGCAAGGCCAGGGGCACGCCGACTCCATGCAGCTGTCGCAGCAGCAGCCAGACGTTAAGCTCCTCAGGCATCGCGGCGAAAGCTGAAACGATCCCGTGCCCGGCGGAGCCGCGCAGCCCCGATACCAGCGCCAGCCCGCGCTCGGCGATTGCCTCCGCCGCGCGCACCTTGGCGGCGCTGTCGAGGCCATCGCGCCAAGCGCGCATGCGCGCCCGCAGCGCGGCTTTCGCCTGGGTTACGGAGTCCGGGGCGATGGAGGCTTTTGCTGTCACGGCTCCGTTACAGCAAACGGCCGCGACGTGGGCAAGCAAGAATTGGGGCAAGCAAGAATTGGCAGAGCCGCATGAGCCGTGCAGGCGGTCAAACCCGCGTGGTCCCTTCGAACGAAGGTGGGCGCCGTGTGTCCGAGGCCACGACCTCGGTCAGGAACAGCTCCCTTGCGGATCTTATAGGCCCCGGGGTTGATTGCCCACGACGCGCTCCGCAGCCCTGCCAAGGAGGGACACTAGGCCGTATCCGCAAAAAAGCAAGAAGTGGGGAGTAGGGAGTGGGGAATAGGGAGTAGGGATGTCGCGTTTCTACTCCCTACTCCCTACTCCCCACCCCCTCTTCTACCCCTTCCCGTTGAGGATGGTGTGCAGCGAATCGAGCGCGCGGGAGATGCGGTCGCGGGCGGCCGCGTACACCGCCTCCAGCTTGCGCCGGCGCGCCCGCTCCTCATCGAGCGCCGCACGCAGATCGTCGCGCTCGCGCTCCAGGGCGGCAATGCGCTCCTCGAGTGTCGGGCCGGCCTCGGACGGAGGCGGCCTCGTCCTGCGGCGAGGCCCTGCCCGCGCCGCAGCGCCCTTCGGGTTGGCCTTGACAGCTCGACGCCCGGCCATTGCGCGCTTCCGCCCTCTGGGGCCGCCTTCAGCCTCGGCGACCGTCTCCCCTGCCCGTGCGGACGATAAGTGGCGGGCGCACGCAGCGTCAACACGGCAGTGCGGTGCAACCCGCGGCAGGCTGGCGCGTTGCGTTCATCATCTCGCGCTATCGTTGACCCGTTCCCGGCCTTGCGCGTCGCATTGACAGCGCCACTTGGAACGCAGAACTAGGGGCACCCCTAACCCACAAGCACACCGAACCCTGGGAGAGGCTCAATGGCCATCCGCATTGCAATCTCCGGCTTCGGCCGCATCGGTCGCAACGTGCTGCGCGCTCTTGTCGAGGCCAGACGCCGCGATTTCGAGGTCGTGGCCATCAACGACCTGGTCTCGGCCAAGGACAACGCGCACCTGCTGAAATACGATTCGGTGCACGGCCCGTTCCCCGGCACGATCGAGGTCGAGGCCGACAGCATCGATGTCGGCATGGGCCCCATCAAGGTGCTGGCCGAGCGCGACCCCAGGAAGCTGCCCTGGAAGAGCCTCGGCATCGACATCGTCATGGAGTGCACGGGCATCTTCACCGACCGCGACAAGGCCGCCCAGCACCTGGAGGCCGGGGCCAAGCGCGTGCTGGTCTCGGCCCCGTCGAAGGGAGCGGACCTTACGGTTGTCTACGGCGTCAACCACGACAAGCTCGCCGCCGAGCACAAGGTGGTCTCGAACGCCTCCTGCACCACCAACTGCCTGGCCCCGGTAGCGAAGGTCCTGAACGACCTTTGCGGCATCAAGTCGGGCTTCATGACCACCATTCACGCCTACACCAACGACCAGAACGTCCTCGACCAGGCGCACAAGGACATGCGCCGCGCCCGCGCCGCGGCCCTCAACATGATCCCCACCTCCACCGGCGCCGCCGCCGCCGTGGGCCTGGTGCTGCCCGAGCTCAAGGGCAAGCTCGACGGCACCGCCATCCGCGTGCCGACGCCCAACGTGTCGGTGGTGGACCTCAAGCTCATTCCCGGCCGCGAGACCAGCGTCGACGAGATCAACAAGGCCATGGAGCACGCGGCAGCCCAGCAGCTCAAGGGTATCCTGGGCGTGACCAACGAGCCCCTGGTCTCCACCGACTTCAACCACAATCCCCTGTCGTCCACCTTCGACCTGACGCAGACCCAGATCGTGGATGGTCGGCTGGTGCGGGTGCTCGCCTGGTACGACAACGAGTGGGGCTTCTCCAACCGCATGGCCGACACGGCCGCGGCCATGGCGAAGCTGATCTAAGGCTGGCAGGTGCCGGGCCCGGCGCCCGGCCTGGGTCGACGCGCCGCCTCGCGCCCTGCCGGACCGGCCGGCTCAGCCCCTCCGGGGCGCCTCCCCAGTCGGATTCCCGGCGCACTGGGGCGTCCCCTTGGTCATAGAAACCCCATCCGGCGTCGGCAGATGCTGGAGCGCAGCCGCGGCAGGGTGTATCCTGTCCGAGGAAGGGTGGGTGCCCGTCGCGTCGCGGGCGCGGGCTCCAATCGGCTTGGAACCCTCCCAACCGTTGGGAAAGGGCCGGGCTGGCCGTGCGGAAGGGGAGCTGGCATGTCTGAGACAGACGTGTTCGCCGACAAGGCGCAGCTCTTGGCTGACCTCGATATGATCGAGATCTCCCGCTGGTACCGCAAGGAGTTCGTCGATCGTCTGGTGGCCGCGAGCAAGTCCCACGAGGAGGACGTGCTGGCCACGCTGCGCCTGGAGGCCACCTACCAGCTGGCGGAGTTCTACTATGTGCTCAAGGCCCGCGGCATCCGCACGGAGGAGCAGATCCGGCGGCTCTCCGAGAGCCACAACACCTACATCGCCGCCCTGACCAGGGACCCGGAGAAGATGCGCCGGCTGGGTGTCAAGGAGGAGCGCCGCCTGCTCGACGCGATGTTCACCATCGATACCTTGCCGCGCCTGCTCGAAAACTGGCGCGACCGGCCGGGCGAGTTCGACCAGTCCAACCTTGCCCGCCTGCTGGCCGTCGTGATGTCGACGGAGACGTGCCGCAGAGTTGTCGTAGCGTGCGACAAGGCGGGTATGCTAGTACGGACTAAAACAAGCTACGGGACGATCCTGATCTCATCGACCGGGGTGCTCGAGGATACTCTTGCCGGTTGTGTGCGCGAGGCTCGTCGGCGCATTGCCGGCAGCGGTTAGACATTGACCCGAAGGAGATTGGTTATGCGCTTGCGCCAGGCCACCAGCCTGTGGATCGCAGCCCTGATTTCAGCAACGGGCGCCCTTGCCGACGTGCGGGGAGTGCGCATCCCGCCGTCGTTCACCGCCCAGGAGGCCGAGGTCATCGGCCGGGACCCGCGGCTGGTCGGCGTCGCCAAGCGTTGCGACCGCCAGCTCCGGCAGGCCTTCGACGCGCTGGCCGACGTGAGCCAGGGCTCGCGCGTGGGCACGGTGGTGGAGCCGTGCCCGGCTGCTTCCAGCGGCTCGGGACGCGCTTCCGACGAGGGCGCGCTCGATATCCTGAAGATCCTGAAGGATGCCTCGGGGCAGGGGGCCGGCCGCTCGGGGGGAGGCGACGTAGCCCACGGCGCGCCGGGGAGCGGCTCGCCCTCGTTCACCAGCGAGGAGATCGAGCTGATCCACAAAGACAAGAGCAGGAGGCTGCTCCATGCGGCCCGGCGTTGCGTCTGGCAGCTGCGCCATGCGCTCGACCGGCTCCGCTACGGTGCCCGCGATTGGCCGCCGCAGCGGCCCTGTCCGCTGCCGGAATCAACCCGTGGCAGCAACGAGGGGGCTCTCGATATCCTGAAGATTCTCCGAGAGGCCTCGGAGGAAGGCAACAATTAGGAGCAGGGCGCGATCCGCCAGTGCTGCGCACTTAATATGCTCGATCTTGCTCATAACGCCGGGGCTGCATTGCGTGTCCCTCCGTTCCGCAAAAGCACAGTGTCCGGAGGCGGTCGGGCCGGCGTCCCGGCCATTTTGCGGCGCCTTGGAGCCCGCAAGAGGACGGCCTCCCATCGCTTTGGAGGCCCCCCCGCGGCAGGGAGGCCGGCTCAGGCTTGGAGCAATATCGCCACCGCTCGGAAGGTGGCATCTAGGGAGCACGCCGTTCGCGACGACATCGATTTGAGACTCGGATTGACGCGACCGGCGCACGCGAGATTGGAGAAATCGGCGCCTGCAGATTCGAGAAGGGAGTGACACATGCCGATCCGTAGCAACTTTGTCATGGCTTTGACCCTCACTGGCGCCATCGCCTGCGGCCTCGCCATCAAGGCCCATGCCCAGAGCCCGGGTCTTATCCGCTTGGCGCAGCAGGATGATGATGATGATGATAGGAAGCGAGACCTGCGGCCCGTACCCAGCTCCAAGGGGCGACCCCGGGTGACGCTGATCCCCAGCGCGAAAGTTGTGCCGATCGGCGGGTGGGTCAACTTCCGGGTCGGCTCGAGCGTGACCGGCTACGGCCACATCTACGTCATGAGCGCCTCGGGCCGCGCACAGGTCTGGATGGAGAACGTGCCCATCGTCCGCGGCCAGCGACTCGTCTTCCCCATAGGCAAAATCGGCATCAGGGCCGCCGCCCCGGCGGGCCGTGAGGACCTGATGCTGATCGTCACCAAGAAGCGCATCAACGGCTTCTTCGGCTACGACACGACCCGCAGACCGAGCGTGGTCGACCACGACCACAAGAGCTTCAAGGCGGCGCTCACGGCCAAATTCATCAAGATGCCGAAGCGCATGTGGAATTTCGCGCGCACCTCGGTTCGCGTCGTGGACCGCTCGTCGCCCACCGGTCCCGCCTGGGGCTGGGGCAAGACCGGGCCCAGCTACTGGGAAGACCAGTTTGATACGGACTCGGACGACGACTAGAGCCAAGAGAGCGCGATGCGACGGTCTTGAGCGCGCGCTTCTCCCCTCAGGCAAAGCGTGAAAGAAGCCCGGCGGACGCCGGGCTGGAGCGGGTACGAATATGGGAAGCATCATGGCACCGCAGTATATCTGTCGGCGGGCTTTGCTGCCGGTTCTGGGGCTGGGGATCTGCATGGCCGGCTTGACGGCCGCCGCTCGCGCCCAGGACCTCATGTACGTCAAGCAGCTAAACCTGGGCCTAAATCCGACGCCGGTCAGTCTCGACGCGGACCCGAAAGCCGTGGAGGCGGAGCTGCCGCCACCTCCCCAGTCGAAGGGGTTCTACGAGACGGAGCTGAAGTTGCGCTCGCTGAGCGGGTCGCCGGACGGCCAGGACGAAAGCGCGCGGGTGATCAAGGGCGTTCCCTCGAAGGCAGGGTACTGGAAGAGCGCCGTCAATATTGAAATCGGCAAGGGCCTGTCCGGTCCGTCCTCGTGCGGTGCGGCGGTCATAGACCGGCGCTGGCTGCTCACCGCCGCGCACTGCGTCTTCGACCATAAGCGCGGCGGCCTCAGGCCGCTGGAATGGATCACGGCCCACGAGGGCAGCCATCAGTACAAGAGCGGCCGGCCGCTTCGCATCGTCGAGGCGCACGTGCACAAGCAGTTCAACCTCCTGAACAACCAGCTCGTCTACGATGTCGCGCTCCTGAAGCTGGAGAAGGATGCGCAGGCCCCGCGGCAGAAGCTGGCCGCCTACCAGGGCGTGCACACCTTCCTGACAGCGGGCAATACGGCGACCGTGGTCGGGTGGGGTAACACCGAGACGAAGGGCTATAAGCCCTCGGCGATTCTGCTGCAGGCCAACGTGCCGATTGTCGCCCCAGCGGCGTGCCATGCCATCTACCCCGATGTCGGGCAGGTGGCATTCTGTGCCGGCTACCCGCAAGGGGGGGTGGATA
Organism: Hyphomicrobiaceae bacterium; assembly: GCA_049278815.1. GTDB lineage: Bacteria > Pseudomonadota > Alphaproteobacteria > Rhizobiales > Hyphomicrobiaceae > AWTP1-13. Next base: position 6,970 of record JBAPMW010000102.1, on the reverse strand, counting down.
CCTGTCAGGGCGACAGCGGCGGCCCCCTCTACGTCGCCGGCGTCAACGGGGAGCACGTGCAGGCGGGGATCACGAGCTTCGGCAAGGGCTGTGCCCAGCCCAACGCCTACGGGGTGTACACCAATCTCGGCCTGTTCGAGAAGTGGATCAAGGACATCGTGCCCGACGCCTACTTTGTCCAGCCGCCCTCGTCCCAGGCCGGGTCCCACTTGGCCGAGATCGCGGGCGTCAAGCCCGGCGGTCCGCCGTCCCCGCACGGCCAGGTCTCGGTGGACATCAGGCACGTCGCCTGCCCGAGCACGTACAGCGCCTCCCAGGTCAGCATGGACGTGAACGAGATCAAGGCCGGATCGTGCATCAGGGTGCTCGTGACAAGCGGCGTGACAGGGCACCTCAGGGTCATGAGCCTCAACGCGCAGGGCAAGGTCGATACGATCTTCCCCAACCCCTACACCGGCAGCAGCCAGACGGGCGCCAGCGACGGCCATGTGCGGGAGGGCAAGACGGTCGCCCTTCCCGGCATCGGCGACGACTTCGTCTTCAAGGTGAGCGCTCCGTTCGGTGTGGCCCATGTCATCGCCATCGTGGCCTCGGAAGAGGTGGGCTTGCCCAAGATCGCGAAGGGCCGCGGCGTGCAGCGGACGACCGGCGAGCTCGTTGACGAGCTCGCCGAGATCGCGCGGCAGATCAATGTGCATCCCCTGGCGGCCCGTGCGGTGGGCACCCGGCAGTACAAGGTTGTGGAGTGACCTTGAGACAGACGCTCCGCTGGTTTTCCATGACGATAGCTAGAAAGGAAGAAGTCTATGCCTAAATCGCGCTCAAAATCGTATCTGGCCGGGCTTTCGCTTGCGCTCGGCCTGCTCGGGCTCGCCGTCGGCGGGCCGGCCGCCTACGCTGAGAGCCAAGAGGCTCTGGCCCGCGACCTGGTGCCGTCGCAGAAGCCGGTGTACGACCTCGGCAGCGGCCACGGAGGCGGAGACTTCGTCGTCGAGGCCTGGGTCGACAACCCGGATCTCGTCTACCGGGTCGGGCAGCATCTCAAGGTGTACGTGCGCCCCAAGCACACGTCCTACATCACGGTTCTCAACGTCGGCTCGAGCGGCAGGGTCTCGGTGATCTTCCCCAACTACTTTCAGAGAGAGTCGAAAGTGCATGGGGGCCAGACCGTTGCGATCCCGGCCGGAAGCGCCGATTGGCGCATCGACGTGGCGGGCCCTCCGGGCGTGGAGGTCATCCAGGTCATTGCCACGCGCCAGAAGCTCAACCTGGCTGAGCTCACCCGGCTCGGCGTCTCCTCCGCCGACTCGCCGATCCTGTCGCTCGACCGGTCCGCAGATGTCGTGGCGCGCGATCTGATTCCCCAGGTGAAGCGCCCGACTGACGGAGTGGGGGGTGTCTCAGGCACCTTCAGGAACCTCCTTGTGCGCGTGCTGCCGCGTCGCACCAGCCTGCTAGTGCCCCCCCTCAGGGGCACTTTCGGGCTCACGCTCAGACCGGAGAGGCCGATCTATAAGATCGGCGACTCCGTGCGGGTGGCAGTGGCAGTCCAGCAGGACTGCCAGCTGTCGCTGGTCAGCGTGGGTACGAGCGGGCGCGCCGTGCGGCTGTTCCCGAACAGGCACCAGCCGTACGGCGTCCTCCGCGCCGGGCAGACGCTCATCGTGCCGTCGCCCGAAGCGCCTGTGGAGTTCAAGGCCCAGGGCCCGGCGGGCGTCGAAGGACTCATGGCCACCTGCCGGAGCGTCGGCGGCTCCTCGCGACCCTCCCAAGGCGAGGGCGACTTTGCCGCCATCGACGGCCTGAAGGGCGTGACCCGCGACCTCATTGCGGTTCCGACCTCGACCGAGGAGCCGGTCGAGCACGTATCCAGCTCGTTCATTGTCTGGAACTGACCTGCCGGCTACAAACGCGTCAGACCACGGGTCGATGCTGCCGCGTCATCGCTCCTGTCCCATCGACCGCAACACCAAGGGCTCGCCCGCATGCGCAAGGACCAATCGCTCGTCGCCAGACTGGCCGCGGGGGCCGGCACCGCCCTGCTTGCCGCAGGCCTGATCGCCGATGCCGCCATAGCGACGGAGCCCGACATGTCGAAGGAAGCCCGTATCGCCGAGAAGATGAACGCGCTCGGGGGCAAGACGCTGGGTGAGCTCACAGGCAAGCGCAACGATGCGACCGTGATCCTCTCGCCCTACGGCCTCGGATCGGCGCTGCACCTGCTCATGCTGGGCGCCTACGCCGGCAGCGACGCGGAAAAAAGCCTGATGAAGAGCTTGGTGCCGGAGGGCATCGAGTCTTTGGACGAGGCAAGAGAAGACTTGCAGGCCGCCAACAGGAAGATTCTTGGCGCCAATACGAGCGACAAGGTCACGCTCAAGTCGGTCAGCGCCGTATACGTGCCGAAGGGTGCCAAGGTCTCAGGGAATTTCGGGACGAAGGCGCCGGGGGTCCTCAAGGCCCAGGTCGGCGTCCTCGACTTCAAGAGCCCCAAGGGGCTCGAAACCATCAACACCTGGGTCAAGAAGGAGACCAACGGGGAGATCCCGTCCATCCTTCAGAAGCTGGAGCCAGATGCCCGCTTCGTCGTCCTCAACGCCGTCTATTTCAAAGGCGCCTGGGAGCTCGCGTTCGATCCCGCCCGCACGGCGAAGGCGCCGTTCACGCGCGTCGACGGATCGAAGCGCGAGGACGTGCCCATGATGAGCGCCACGTTCCCCGTCCGGCTTGCCGAGCTCGGCAAGCTGCACGCGGTCTGGCTGCCGTACGCCGGCAAGGATATCGCCATGGTGGTCATCGCGCCCCGCGCCGACGGGGCTCCCACCCTGGTGGCCGACACCTTGAAGAGCACATCCATCGACAAGCTGATCGCGGCCGCGAGCAAGGAGTCGCAGGAGCGTCCTGTGCACGTCCGCCTCCCGCGCTTCCGCGCGGAGAGCTATCTGGACATCACCGACGCCCTGGGGACCCAGATCGGGCCGGCACTTCGCGCCGACAGCGACTACAGCCCGATCAACGCGGGCAAGGGCGGCCCGCTGCAGGTGGTGCATCGCGTCGTGGTGGACGTGAGCGAGGCCGGCACCGTGGCTGCCGCGGCGACTGCGGTCACCAGCGACCGGTCGCTGGCCGTCACCCCGGTGCTCGCCGCCGACCGCCCGTTCGCCTTCGCCATCGTGCATCGCCCGACGCAGGCCGTCCTGTTCGCCGGCTACATCGCAGACCCGGGTGAGGCGGGCCGCTGAGGACGATATTCCAGACGGATTGCCAGGGAGGCTCTTTGCCATGAACGCATTTCGGATCGACATACGCATTGCCGCCACGGCCATCATTGCGCTGGGCGTCGCGGCTGCGGCGCCGCAGCGTGCGGCAGCCCAGGGCGCCCCGGGCGGTCAGGACAATTGCAGGCTGTGGAGCCAGATGGAGGCTGCCGTAAAGGCAGTCGACCTCAAGGCGGCAGCCGCCGCCGAGCGGGCGATCGACGAGGAGCCGGACTGCAGTCGCCGGGCCGTCGAGGCGAAGAAGGCCATGCTCAACGTGTATCGGGCGCAGGACGCCCGCATGGAGCGGGCGAAGGCCGCACCGAAGGACCGCCTGGCGCTGCTTGAGTCAGCTGTGAGGAAGTATGCCAACAAGTGGAACGCCTGGGACATCCACGTCAAGATTGCGGAGCTGCAGCGCAAGGTGCCTGGCAAGCTGGACCACGCCAAAATCAGCATGGCCTACGACCGGGCGCTGGTGGCCATCGACGAGATGCCCGAGGCGCAGCGCCCGCCCCGGGCCGAGGTCGGCCGGCTGGCGCGGTTGGTCTACCAGTTCGAGGCGCTCTCGGACACGCCGCTCAAGCTCGAGGGCAAGTTGACCCGCACCGCCCGCTCCGCCGGCTCCTCCGACCGCAATATCAAGGTCGACTATGTGCCGGCGCCGCTGCAGTTCGAGTACGACAAGGCCGAGCTGACGCTCGGCGGCAAGGCGCAGGCGCAGATTCTGCTGGCGCAGCTGAAAGCCCGGCAGATGCCGGACCTGAAGCTCGTCGGCCATACCGACCCCGTCGGGTCGGTGGAGTACAACGACGAGCTATCGCTGCGCCGTGCCGCAGCGCTCAAGAAGTTTCTTGTCGATAACGGCTATCCCGCCAACAAGATCGACATCGAGGGCCGCGGCAAGCGCGACGTGGCTTTGCTCCACATCGAGGACCGGGAAGAGTTCACGGAAGTCCAGATTCACCAGATGCTCCGCCGCGTCGAGCTGAAATTCAAGGATTGAACGGTCTGGCGCGAACCTCTTTCTCCGGGGGAACTCCCATGTTGAACCGTCGCTTTTTCCTCGGCGGGGTATCCGCCAGCCTGCCCCTGCTCGCGCTGCCCGGCGCCCTCCGCGCCCAAGGCGCCGCCCCGCGCCTGCACGTCATGATCGTCGGCATCAACCGCTACACCGGGCTCGGCGGCGACGGCCAACCGATCAGACAGCTCAGGGGCTGCCAGCACGACGCTGCGGACATCGAGCAGCAGGTGAGGAGGTTCCAGCCGGCTACCCTCGTCAGGCTGGGCTGGGACGCCGCGGCCGCACAGGAGCGGGCGGTGACGCGCGCGGATTTCCTCCGCACATGGGAGCAGATGCTGGCGGGGGCCCGGAGCGGCGACAGGCTGCTGCTCACCTTCGCGGGCCACGGCACCCGCATCCCGGTCCTTCCAGGCAACCCGAGCGGCGAGAGTGACGGATACGACGAGACGCTGGTGCTGACAGGATACGATACCAGGCAGGGCAGGGGCGGCGAGCACATCATCGACGACGAGTTGGACGTTAGGTTCCAGGCCGCGAACGCCAAGGGGGTGATCGTGTGCTTCATATCCGACAGCTGCCATTCCGGAACGCTCACCCGCAGCGTCGACCCCCTGGCCAGCGACAAGACCTATCGCTTCGTCCCTCACGGCCGCGCTGCGCCGTCCTCATCGCCCGTCTCGTCGCCCCCTGGCACGCCGCCTCCAATCCTGCCGAACCTGGTGTTCATCGCCGGCGCGCAGGAGGACGAGACGGTGCCCGAGATCCGCGACCCCAGCACCAACCAGTACCGCGGCGCTCTCAGCCTGGCGGTGGGCCGGGCGCTGGCCGGTGGGGCCGTCGCCGACGGCGCCGTCACCGTTCGCAGCCTGACCGTCTTCGTGCGACGTCAGGTCAGACTGCTGGCGGAGGGTGTCCAGAACACCGACATCGTCTTCCCCACTCTGGTCACCGAGGGCGGCGTCGATGGCAACACGCGGCTGTTCGTCCTTCCAGGCGAGCAGCCGCCCGATGCGATCAAGCGCCCGCCAACCACCCCCGTAGGCACCGCGACGGTGCGGCTGCGCATCCATGGGCGCAGCGCGGCGGACGCGCAGCGCATCGTCCGCGGCCTGCGCAATGCCGTGCTGCCGGGCACGCGAGAGGCCGAGGCGCTGACGTGGGACGCTCAGCGCAGGCTTGTCCTCAACAACCAGGGGCACAAGGTTGCCGAGAACGTGGGGGAGAGCGATCTGCAAAGCGTGGTCGACTGCCGCTTGGCGCTCGACAACCTGATCCAAACGGCGGCGGCGAGCGGCCTGGACGTTCAGGTGCTGATCGATGGGCGCGATACGCCCGCCTCCGATGCAACCCACAAGCCCGGCGACAAGCTGACGATCAAGGTCTCGGGGCTCGCCGACGACGACTACCTGGCGGTCTTCAATTTCAGCGGCAAGGGCCTGGTGGAGATGCTTGAGCCGACCCCCTATCATGCCTCCAATCCGCAGCGCGAGGACTTCAATCGCCCGCATTTCAAGACCGGAAGGCCATCCTACAGGACCGAGGTATCCCTCCCCGATGTGTCCGTCGGCGAGCCCTTCGGCGCGGACCACGTGATCGCCGTTGCGGGCGCCCAGCCCCTGCGCCGGCTGATGCCGGCGCTGGTGGCGGCGCACAGGCAGCATGACATCCCCGGAGTGATGACCGCACTCGCAAGCGAGCGCCAGTTCCAGCCGCTGAAGTCAGGGCTGCGCGGCATCTACACGTGGCGGTCGTAGCCATTGCGGTGCACGCGCCACTTGCGTCAGGTGGCGGATGGCAGAAAATCGCCTCTACGGCGCCGAGAAAGGTTCCATGCGCTGATGATATGTCGATGATTCAAGGGGTTCAGCGATGTCCGCTTGAGCCGGGCGCACCCAAGACTTTGCGAACGTTGCATGCCCGCGCCGGTTGCCCATATTCTGCGGGCGGCATGAGCAATCCCCTCCCCTTCCACCCGGCGGTCGCCCGCTGGTTCCGGCAGACCTTCGCGGCGCCCACGCCGGCGCAGGCGGAGGCGTGGCCGGCGATCCAGGCTGGCAGCCACGTGCTGATCGCGGCGCCTACGGGCAGCGGCAAGACGCTGGCGGCCTTCCTGGCGGCCATCGATGCGCTGGTGCGCCAGGGCCTCGACGGGGGGCTGCCCGATGCGACGCAGGTGGTCTACGTCTCGCCGCTCAAGGCCCTCTCCAACGACATCGAGCGCAACCTGGCCGCGCCACTCGCCGGCATCGCCGCCGAGCTGCGCAAGGAAGGCCTGCCGGAGGTCGAGATCCGCACCTGGGTACGCACCGGCGATACGCCGGCGGGCGAGCGAGCCAAGATGATGCGGCGGCCGCCGCATATCGTTGTGACAACGCCGGAGTCGCTCTACCTGCTGCTCGGGTCGGACTCGGGCCGCGCGATGCTGAGGACCATCCGCACGGCGATCGTCGATGAGATCCACGCGCTGGCGCCGAGCAAGCGCGGGTCGCACCTCGCCCTGTCGCTGGAGCGGCTGGCGGCGCTTTGCCCGCAGCCGGTGGTCCGCATAGGCCTTTCGGCAACGCAGAAGCCGATCGAGGACGTGGCGCGGTTGCTGGTGGGTGCAGGAGACTCCCTCTCCCCGCCGCCCTCGGGCCATCCGCCTGGGGAACCTTGCCAAAGCGGTCCCGAGGGCGACGGGGAGAGGGTC
>JBAPMW010000101.1:0-1555 GCA_049278815.1 Hyphomicrobiaceae bacterium | reverse complement strand
CTCGAGGCTCGCGAGCGGATCGGCAGCCTGCGTGAGCGCCGGCGCAGCAGCCTGCGTGGCGGTCTGCGCCGCGATCCCCAGGGTCTGCGCCACGTCGCCGGCCATGCTGCCGGCGAAGCGCAAGGCGCCGCCCGCGATAGCCCCGAGCGTGGTCGTGAGCAGGGCGAAGATGACGAGCGTCGCCACCGCCCATGCGGTGAGGCCGTGCCAGGCACCTGAAGCCTCCTTCGGCTGTCCGGCGAGGCGACCGGCTGCGTATCCGCCGGCCAGGGCGGCGATGATGCCGGAGATGGTCCACCAGATCCCTGCGCCGACCGAGAAGGTCGTGGCCGAGGGATTGGTGCTGCTGGCAGGGTCGAACGTCGCGGCGCCAACGGCGATGCCGATAAGGTTGAGGATCAGCTGGGTGACAAGAGCGATCGCCACACCGGCAAATACCGCGCCCCAGGAGACGCGGTTGATGAGGATGGTGCGCATATCCTCGCCGGGTGTAACGGGCGTGACGTGCGGGGCATCCGGGTCCCCGCGGGACCGGGGTGTCTCGGGATGGATAGAGGCCATGGTCTAGCTCCGATGCGGTTCGAAGAAGGTTCCTCTAACGGCAGAATGCCCGCCCCCCGGTCCGGTTCCCTGATCCGGCATGTGCCCCGCCAATCGCGTTGCGGCCGGCTTCCAGGCCCGTCAGGCGCTAACGCAAGCCGGGCCGTCGACACTTTCAGTTATTGCAGGACGTGCTGGCGCTGAAGGCCAGGCTCGACGCACGCCAGAAGGCGCTCGATGAGCTGGCCGCGGATACTGTGCGCGCCGCGTGTCCCACCCACCAACGTCATCCCGGCGCCGATCGTGCAAATGAATTGTTCCGCCTCATATCAGCCGGAATGCGCACTATCACGGCGGGGCTCCCGGTCCAACGCACCGATGCCCCGACGCGGGCCCCATGCGATGGGGCGCCATGATAGCGCTCTGGCGGCCTTACGGGCGGAGGGAGACAACCCCGACGGCGCGCCTTGTCCCCGGCGTCAGCCGGCACGCCAGAGATTGCTCGACGGCCTCGGCGATCTGCGCCTTCACGATCGCGCGGTTGTGCTCGATGGTGTCGAGCACGGCCTCCGCAATCTGCGTGGCCAGCTCGCCGATATCGCCGTCGATGAAGGCGATCTCCCCGGGGCGCACACCCAGCGCGCGCGCCAGGTCGAGCACGGTGCCGACCGAGACGCCCAGCTGCCCGGCGGCGTCGTCGGGATCGACGACGGCGATACCAAGACCGGCGAGCATCGACATGGCGGCCTCGATCTCGTCTGGAGAGACGTCGCCCGCGGGCAACAGTGCATGCAGCTCATCGAGCGCAATCCAGCCGCGCGCTTTGTATGCCTTGAGTTGCCGGCGCACCCTGGGGTCGTCGAGGTCCAAGAGAGTGTGGTCGCTCATGGGGGGCTCTCCCGTTGGTTGGCTCCTACCCTATGGCGGGGAGACTCGATTTTGATGGTGTCAGACCCGGAGGGTCTGACACGCCTACGCCACCGCCGGCCGCCGCAGCAACTCCACGTTGGACTTG
>JBAPMW010000100.1:0-6921 GCA_049278815.1 Hyphomicrobiaceae bacterium | reverse complement strand
AGCCGAGGGCGACGAGAGAGTAGAGGACGCCGGCCAGCAGGCCGCCGATCAGCACTTCCATAAACTGTCCGAAGGCGATCACGGCGATTTCCCCTGTCGCGAGCCACGAGCGCCGCGCGGATACCCTCTCCCCGCTTGCGGGGAGAGGGTGAGGGTGAGGGGCAGCCCCAAGGGAAACCCTGCCCACGGGGAGCCTCCGACCAGGCTCGTTGCGCTCTTCGCCTCCATCGAGGCCCCGCGCTGACAGGGCGGCGTCCTTGGCTGCCCCTCGCCCCAACCCTCTCCCCGCGAAGTGCGGGGAGAGGGAGTCCACGCGCCGATTTCCGATTTCCGATTTCTGATTTCCCGCTCCACTAGCGCGCCACCCCGAGATAGGCGTCTATCACGTCCTGGTTGCCCTGGACCTCGGCGGGCGTTCCATCCGCGATCAGCCGGCCATGGTCGAGCACGACCACGCGGTCGGACAGGTCCATGACCACGCCCATGTCATGCTCGATGAGGGCGATAGTGGTGTCGAACGCGTCCTTGACCGTGAGGACGAAGCGGCACATGTCCTGCTTCTCCTCCAGGTTCATGCCGGCCATCGGCTCGTCGAGCAGCAGCAGCTCGGGCTCCATGGCAAGCGCCCGGCCGAGCTCGACACGCTTCTGGAGGCCGTAGGGCAGCTTGCCGACCGGCGTCTTGCGGATGTGCGCGATCTCCAGGAAGTCGATGACGCGCTCGACCGCCCCGCGGTGACGGATCTCCTCCCACCTGGCCGGGCCGAAGTGGAGCATGTGCGCCAGGAGCCCCCGCCGCATCTTGAGCGTGCGGCCGGTCATGATGTTGTCGAGCGTCGACATGCCCTTGAACAGGGCGACGTTCTGGAAGGTGCGGGCGATGCCGCCCCTGGCGGCGAGGTAGGGCCGCATGTCGTGCCGGCGCCGCCCCTTGTAGGTGATGGTGCCTTCCTGGGGGTGGTAGAAGCCGTTGATCACGTTGAGCATCGACGTCTTGCCGGCGCCGTTGGGGCCGATGATGGCGCGGATCTCGCCCTTCCTGATGTCGAACGACACGCCGCGGACGGCCCGCACGCCGCCGAACGACAGCGACACGTTCTCCACAGCGAGCAGGACATCGCCCTTCTGGACGCCTTGCGCGATCGGCTTCGGCTTCACGTCGGCTTTCACTCGGCGGCCTCCCGCAGCGGCTGGGCGCCTTCAGTCGGATACGTCGGCATGTCGACGATGCGCAGGTCGCCCTCCACCACGCCCTTGCGGCCGTCCTCGAACGTGACCGGCGTGGAGATGCGGCAGCGGCTGGAGCCGTCGTAGAGGGCCTCGATCAGGGGCGCGTAGCGCTCGGCCACGGTGGAGCGGCGCACCTTCTGGGTGCGGGTCATCTCGCCGTCGTCGGCGTCAAGCTCCTTGTGCAGGATGAGGAAACGGCGGACCTGGGAGGCCGCCATCTGCGGCTCCTGCGCGAGCTGCCGGTTCACCTCGTCGAGGCGCCTCGTGACCATCTCATAGACCTGCGGGTGGGCGGCAAGGTCCAGGTAGCTCGCGTAGGAGACGTTGTTGCGCTCCGCCCAGCTGCCGACCGAGACGGGATCGATGTTGATGAACATCGTCACGTAGTCCCGCCCCTGGCCGAAGGCCACCGCCTCGCGGATCTCGGGGTAGAACTTCATCTTGTTCTCAAGGTACTTGGGCGCGAACAGGTCGCCGCTGCCAAGGCGGCCCACGTCCTTGGCGCGGTCGATGATCTTGAGGTGCCCGTGCTGGTCGATGAAGCCGGCGTCGCCCGTGTGCACCCAGCCGTCGGGGGTCTTGGTCGCGCGCGTCCCCTCCTCGTCCTTGTAGTACTTCAGGAACACGCCGGGGCTGCGGTAGAGCACCTCGCCGGAGTCGGCGATGACGATCTCCACGTCGGGGCCGGGCTTGCCCACCGTGTCGGCGTAGACCTCGCCGTCCGGCTGCAGGGTGACGTAGACGCTCGCCTCGGTCTGGCCGTAGAGCTGCTTCAGGTTCATCCCGAGTGCGCGGTAGAAGCGGAACAGCTCCGGCCCGATCGCCTCGCCGGCCGTGTAGGCGACGCGGATCCTGGAAAAGCCCATGCGGTTGCGTAAGGGCGCGTACACACAGATATTGCCAATTCCGTAGAGCAGCCGCTCCTTGAGGCCCACCGGCCTGCCGTCGAGGATCTTCTCGCCGGAGCGCCGTGCGACCTTCAGGAAGTAGTGGAACATGGCCTTCTTCAGCCAGCCCGCATCCTCCATGCGCACCATGATCTGGGTGAGCAGGTTCTCGTACACCCGCGGCGGGGCAAAGAAGTAGGTGGGCGCGATCTCCCGGCGGTCCTCGATGATGGTCTCTGGGCTCTCGGGGCAGGCCACGCACATGGCGCCCGCAAAGGCCTGGCCGTAGGAGAAGATGTGGTCGCCCACCCAGGCCATGGGCAGATAGGCGAGCAGCGTGTCCTTCTCGGTGAAGCCGTCGAACCTGTTGCCGTTCCGGGCGGAGATGACGATGTTGTCGTGGGTCAGCACCACGCCCTTGGGCCGGCCCGTGGTGCCCGAGGTGTAGAGCATCACGCTCACGTCCGAGCCCTTGCCCCTGGCGATCTCGTCGAGCCACCAGCCGGCGCCGCCGGCGTTGTCCCGCAGCTCGCGCCGGCCCAGCTCCTCGACGCGGGCGAAGGAATGCAGGTTGGTGTCGTCGTACCCGGCGAGCCCCTGCTCCTCCTCGTGAATGATGGTCCGCAGGCGCGGCACCCGCTCGGAGACGGAGAGGACCTTGTCCACCTGCTCCTGGTCCTGCACCACCGCGAACTTCACCTCGGCGTGATCGAGGACGTAGGCCATCTCGTCGGCCACCGAGTCCTGATAGATCGGCACGGCGACGCCGCCGATGCTCTGCACCGCAGCAAAGGCCGCGTAGAGGCGCGGACGGTTGTCGCCGATGACGGCCACCGCATCGCCGCGGTTGAGCCCCAGCTTGCGCAGGCCGAGGGCGAAGACGCGCACCTCGTCCTTGAGCTGCGCCCAGGTCCAGGTCTGCCAGATCCCCAGGTCCTTATGGCGCAAGGCGGGACGCGCGCCAAATTGTGCCGCGTTGCGCAGCAGGAGTTTGGGTACGGTATCCAAGCGTGCGGGCGAGCTTTCGGAGCTCATGGTACCTCTCCTCCCTTCTCGACCTGGCCGGGAATTGTCGGCCGGCAGCGCCGGACCCGGCGCCCTTCCAGCCATTTGCGCGTTAACCGCGCCTGTTTGCCTCGGCCCGCCAAGCACCGTTCACGTCGCGGCGTAGCGACGAATATCCATGAAAAAATCAAGCACCTCAACAAGTACCTTGACAGACATGACCGCCGATGTCTGCTATGCTTGTGACTTGCGGCTGCGCTTATCCGCCGTAGTTGCCAAGGGTGACGAGGTCGACGACCGTGATCCCGCCGCGCTCCAGCCTGAGCAGCCCGGCTTCCTCCAGGTTCTGCAGCGCCCTGTTGGCAACCTGCCGCGACACCCCGGCAAGCAATGCAAGCTCCTCCTGCGTGATGTCGATGTGCGTTCCCACCTCGGGATAAAGCACCGGGTTGAACAGCCAGGCGAGATTGCGCGCGACCCGTGCCAGAGGGTCGTGGAGGCGATCATGCTCGATGGTGGCGATGAATTGGGCCATGCGCTCGTTCAGCTGGTGGACCAAGAAGCGGTTGAAGCCGACGCTGGTGTTGAACAGCCACATGAAGGTCGCGCGATTCATCAGCGCGAGGCGGGTGCTGCGAAGCGCCACGACATCGTACTTGCGGGCTTCGCCCTTGATCACTGTGCCTTCACCGAACCAGCCGCCGGCCCCGACGCCCGCAAACGTCATGGGTTTGCCCTCGGGCGAGATGGCGCTGATCTTAATCAGGCCCGACACAACACCGGTCCAGGAGTCGAGCTGGTCGCCGCGGTGGCAGATGTAGGAGCCGGCGGAGAAGTGCCGCTCGGAGATGCCTCTGCGGGCGCGTGCGGCCTCCTCCTCTGTCAGGGCATCGGCCCAAAAACCGATCCGGTGCAAGTCGTCTTTCGCGCTCACGGTGCTCGACCTTGCACCTGATGCTGAGGGGACCGCCAGAGTAGGGCCAATTGCCTGCGCATCTCAAGCCGCTCCATGACGGCGACTGCCGCGCGCAGGCATGGGACTGCGCCAGGAAGGCAGCTGTTGCTATTGACCAATCTTACCTGACCGTTCTTGCTTGGTCGCGAACGCACGCGGAATTTGACTCGTCAAACGGCCCGCAAGCGTGCGAACAGCCGGGGCAATGCAGGTTCCCAGGCTCTGACTGGAGACTCGGCGACAGTTGCCGTACTACCGCTGGACATAGTGGATTGCGTGCCATTCCTCTTCAGGATAGGGAAGCGCCATAGGGAAACGCGCATATGCCTCGCATCACCCGCCGCACGCTGCTCAGGAGAGTGGGCACGGCCGGCGCCGCCGGCACTGTCGGCCTGTCGGCAGCCGTGTCGGCGTCCTTATCGGCACCTGCCATTGCCCAATCGGCGCCCACCCTCAGGTGGCGCATGGCCACGAGCTGGCCGGGGTCGCTCGACACGCTGTACGGCGGCGCCGAGCGCTTCGCCGACTTTGTGGCCGACGCGACCAACGACAAGTTCCGGATCGAGTGCTATCCTGCCGGCGCCCTCCAGGGCGTTCCCAGTCTCCAGGTCACGGAGGCGGTCTCGGCCGGCACAGTAGAGTTGTGCCATACCGCGCCCTACTACATGGCCGGCAGCGACCCGACCTTTGCGCTCGCCTGTGCGGTGCCGTTCGGCCTCAACGGACGCATGCAAAGCGCCTGGTGGCGCGAGGGCGGCGGCGAGCAGCTGATCAACCGGTTCTACGCCAAGCACAACATCTTCGGCCTGCTCGCCGGCAACACCATGGCCCAGATGGGCGGGTGGTTTCGCAAGGAGATCCAGTCGGCCGACGACCTCAAGGGCGTGAAGATGCGTATCGGCGGCTTCGCCGGCACGGTGATGGCGAGGCTGGGCGTGATCCCGCACCAGCTGCCGGGCGGGGAGATCCTGGCCGCACTGGAGAAGGGCGCTATCGACGCCGCCGAATGGGTGGGGCCCCATGACGACGAGAAGCTCGGGCTGCACAAGGTCGCCAAGTACTACTACTACCCCGGCTGGTGGGAAGGCGGCGCCATGCTGCACGTGCAGGTGAGCAAGACCAGGTGGGACGAGCTGCCGCCGAGCTACAAGGCGATCCTGGGGGCGGCTGCCACCGAGGCGACGGCGTTCATCGTCGGGCGCTATGACGCGCGAAACCCGCTGGCACTGAAGCGGCTGGTGGCTGCCGGCACGCAGCTGCGCCCGTTCTCGGAGACCACCATGGACGTGTGCTATCGGGCCGCCAACACCGTCTATGCCGAGATCGGCGGCAAGAACGAGGACTTCAAGCGGATCTGGGATTCCATCAGGGCGTTCCGGGCCGACCAGTACCTGTGGCTGCAGGTGGCCGACAGCACCTACGACAACTATATGATTGTGCAACAGCGCAAGCACACGCTGTAACTGTAGTAACTGTAGGTTGGGTTAGGCCCGAAGGGCCGTAACCAAACTTGCTCGGTCCGCAACGTTGGGTTACGCGCTCCGCGCTAACCCAACCTACGACTTTGGTACGACTTTGCGAAGCCCGATGTCCGACTGCCGAAGCTGTTGACGGTGTTGCACCTATCGGCAAAAAGGAATCCGGAAGCCTCACAATTCGCTGCTTTCGGAGGACGACAGATGGTGGACGCGCCGCATTTCGATCAGCTGGAAACGCGCGACCCCGAGCAGCGCGAGCTGGCCCAGTTCAACCTGCTGCCAGACTGCATCCGCCAGGCGACGGTTGCGGCACCCGGCTGGACCGAGCATCTCAAGGGCGTGGAGCCGGCCACCGTGACCTCGCGCGAGGCGCTGGCCAGACTGCCCGTGCTGCGCAAGTCCGGGCTGCATGTGCTTCAGGCGCGCCGCCAGCCGTTCGGCGGCTTTGCCACGACGCCGGTGGCCGAGGTCTCGCGCGTATTCATGTCGCCAGGGCCGATCTTCGAGCCGGAAGGGCGCGGCGAGGACTGGTGGCGCGCGGCGCGCGCGCTCTACGCGGCGGGCGTGCGCAAGGGCGACATCGTGCACAACACCTTCGCCTATCACCTCACGCCGGGAGGATGGATTCTGGATTCCGGCGCCCGGGCGCTGGGCTGTGCCGTGATCGCCGCCGGACCGGGCAACACCGAGCAGCAGATCGAGGCGGTCCAGGCGCTCAAGCCCTCCGTCTACGTAGGCGTACCGGATTACCTCAAGATCCTGCTCGACAAGGCGCGCGAGGCGGGCAAGGACGCCACGTCGTTCAGGAAGGCGGTGGTGAGCGGCGGCGCCCTGTTCCCCTCGCTGCGCGCCGAGTACAGGCAGCGTGGCGTCGCAACCTATCAGACCTATGCCACCGCCGACCTCGGCATCATCGCCTACGAAAGCCCGGCGCTCGACGGCATGATCGTGGACGAGGGCGTGATCGTCGAGGTCGTGCGGCCGGGCACCGGCGACCCGGTCCCGCCAGGCGAGGTGGGCGAGGTGGTCGTCACCTCCTTCAACCGCGATTATCCCATGATCCGCCTCGCCACCGGCGACCTGTCGGCCGTGCTGCCGGGAGCAAGCCCCTGCGGGCGCACCAACATGCGCATCAGGGGCTGGCTCGGGCGCGCCGACCAGACCACCAAGGTCAAGGGCATGTTCGTGCACCCCGAGCAGGTGGCCGAGGTGGCCAAGCGCCATGCCGGCGTCGGCCGCGTACGCCTGGTTGTGGGCCGCAGCGGCGAGCAGGACATCATGACGCTGCGGGCCGAGGCGCAGGACGACACGGCGCTGAAGGCGAGCCTGGCGGAGACGCTGCAGGCTGTGACCAAGCTCAAGGGCGA
>JBAPMW010000099.1:0-7798 GCA_049278815.1 Hyphomicrobiaceae bacterium | reverse complement strand
CGGGTGGGCGCTGAAGAGCGCCCATCCTTGACAGCCGCCCGTCACGACGGCGAGTGCTCTGCCATCAGGATCAAGCCGCAATCCGACCGCTCAGCAAGCCAATCCTACCCACTCACTTCGCCGAGGAGGCCATTTTTCGTTCCTCGCTCTAGGAACTTCGGGCTAAAGCAGCAGCATTCGGTTCTGGAGCAGGAGGCCGCGGCGGCCAAGGCCGAGCTGCATGACAAGACGGCGCTCATCGAGAAGCTTCGGTTCGAGCTGGATATCCTGAAGCGCAACCGGTTCGGGCGTTCGTCGGAAAAGCTGGAGCGTCAGATCGACCAACTGGAACTCACCCTCGAAGAGCTTGAAATCGATCAGGCACAGCGCCGACCAGCTGACGTCCCGTGCGGCAACGACGAGTCTTGCAAGCGAACGCCGCGACGACGCACCAGCAGCTACCGGTCGGCGGGCCTTCTCGACTCATCTTCCGCGCGAGATTGTCGAACACAAGGCGCCCTGCGTTTGCCCCCACTGCCAGGGCACCAAACTCGTCTGCATCGGCACCGATGAGCGGGAAGTTCTTGAGTACGTGCCCTCACACTTCAAGGTCATCGTCCATCGGCGACCGAAGATGAGTTGCCGCCGCTGCGGGGCCGTGATGCAGGCGCCGATGCCAAGCCTTCCGATCGTGCGTGGCACGCCGGGCCTCTGCTCTGCCTCCCTCAAGGTGGGCAACCGGGTATCCTTTGTCCATTCCCCTTGGCCGAGCCGCACGCGCCAGGAACATCGTGTCTCCGCCCTGGTCCCCGCTGCTCGGCCTCGGTGAGGAACCTCTCCAGGTCGGGCATGATTCTCCGGAAATCCACTGGCGACATGCTCGCGGTCGACCACCAGGGTCTTATCCCTCTCATGCCATCGCTGGGCATCCGTCTGACAGAGTAGCTAGCTTGGCCGCCTCGCGCGTTCACGAGATCAACGAGTGCCTGAGCAAACTCTCCACTTGGCCCGCCAGCCATTGCGATCTGGACCTCAGGAGGCTGCCCTGTGCCTTCCACAAGCCGGATCGATAACCTGTCCGTGAGCTGCATGCCACCTCGGCCGTCGTCGACTCGATGCCCATGCGCGGTCATCAGCTCATGAAACACCTCCCGGACCGGACCTATGGGGATAGGCATGCCTCCCGGAGACCCGCAGGGTCTAGCCGATTGAGACGTTCAATAAATGTGCGGACATCTTGGTCGGACATATCAGCTGGCGTGGCTAGGCACGCCTTCCCTAATTCGCGGTGTTATTATCTTAATGATAATTAATAAATAACCGATTAATTCTAGCAAACGAACACGTTTCTTATTGCTGTCATGCGGGACTTGCCACCCTGCAGCCTGTTGAAAATCAAACGGACCCACTACCCAAAAACGGGACACTTCTAACGATTCTTTATACAGGGCATGCTCGCCGACATCGAACTGGCCGGCGCCGTCGGAGATGATCACGGTGCCATCGAGCCGGCCCTGGGCCACGATCGCTCCCCACAACGCGCCCTCGGTGGCGATGCGGACGGGATCGTGCTGCACGGCCACGGCTGAGATCCGAGCGCGTTCAAGTGGGCGGTCCACACCGCGCGGTCGGCGAAGCGCTTTTGCGGGTGGGCGGCGACTTGCGCGATCACGGCATGCGGCAGACCGTGTTCGCGCATATAGGCGGTGGCGGCGTCGTTGACGAGGTGGGTGGTGTCGCTGGCGTTGAGGAGCTCGAGAAAGTTGAGGCGGCTCTTGGAGCCGGTCGTGACGAAAGACGTGAAGTCGTCGTTGCCAAGCTGCGTACAGACGCCATTCTGGGCCTTGTGGCGTGCGCCGGTATCGTCGACCGTGATCCATGATGCAGCTTGCAACCCCGTGCGCAGCACCTCGCGGGCTTCACTCAGAAAGGCCTCCTGGTCAGCGTTGTGCAGCCGCACCAGCTGCCGTTTGGAGATGTCGATGCCGAGCCCGTGCAGTAAGGTCAGCAGACGAGGCATTGTGGTCTGGCCCTGATGGTACTGGGCGAGCACGAAGCGCTTGAGCCCTGGGCCGAAGTGGCTGGTGACCCCGCCCGGCAGCGGCGCCACGATGGTCTCGCCCGAGGGCAAGAGCCAGCGCTCGCGGCGATAGCGGGTGGTCCGCGTTTGCACGACGAGATCCTGGACGATGAACTCCTCGTAGCCCTTGAAGCGGGCGCCGACTGGCACGTTCAGCGCCTTGATGATCGTGGTCTCGTCGATGGTGAGCTTGGCGCGCTTCGATCCACGCCGGCCCTTCTTGCGACCGGTCTTGGCCGGGGCTCGGTCGCGGCCTGCATGCCGCTGGGCTTGATCGTGGGGCGCCCCTTGAGGCCCTTCAGCCGCGCGATCTCGTCGCGCAGTTCGCTGTTCTCGGTCTTGAGCCGGGCATTGTCCTCCAGAACCTGCACGAGCAACGACTTCAGCTCTTCGAGGCCAAGCCCCTCGATGCGGGGTGATTCGGCCATCCGCCCAGCGACTCGCACAGTTCGAGTCGTCTGTGAATCCCGGATCGCAACCAATCCTCGCCCGGCCTTTTGCCCCTGTTACTTGATGGCGGGCAGCGTGCCCGGTCTCTCAACCAGGAGACCTGACCATGAACGACGATAAGCCATCGAGTGCCGGCCCGGCCCGGCCGGGTTCCAACAAGGGCAAGCTTACGGGCACCAAGCCGCCGCTGCGGCCGGTCCTTGGCCGCGAACCGAATGGAGGCAAGCCGCAGATCGAGAAGCCCAGCGGCCGCTCCAGCGCTCGTCCCGGTGCCGCTCTTCGTGGGCGCGATCGGCGCAGCATCGCTCGCTGCGCCGTCGCCGGCGGCGGAATCGGCAGCCATCCCGGGGCCGATTGTGTCGAGCGCCGACATCACGCCGCCACGTGGTGAACGCGGGTGGGCAGCTTGTTCAGTTCCTCGCAACCCGATGCGGTGACGACGACGGCCGCGCCGATGTTGACGCGCTTGCTGCCGACGCAGGCATTGGGCTCAAGCTCCAGGCTCATGCCTTCCACCAGGACCCGGTCCGGGCGGCTGATGCCGGGCTTGGTCTGGCCCTCGATGTGGCCCTCCAGCATCCCGGCCAGCTGCTCACGGTTGACCGCCGAGAATCCGGTGGACCCGAACGTCAAGGTGTGCAGCAGCGGCGTCTTGCTCCAGAAGCCGCTCCGGCGCAGCGGCTCCTCCATGGCGTGTACCACCTCTGCAAGGGTCGCGCCGGGCACCACGGCCTTCACTCCCGCCTCGTAGGCCTCGCATGCCACGCGCTCGCAGAGCTGCAAGTCGCGGTCGATCGGATCCAGCGCAACGCACATCTGCACCTGGCATTCCTGGCTGCCGTAGGTGGTGTGGATTTCCGCCTGCACCACGTCGCCGCGCTCCAGGATGCGCGGCGGCTCGGCCCGCAGCGTCCAGCGCGGCGCTCCCCAGCTGATGTTGTCGCGCCCCGACTGCAGGCTGAGAAACGGATAGCGCGTCGTGCACCCCCACCGGTGGATCTCGCGCATGATCTCGGCGTAGACGACAGCCTCGCTGACACCGGGACGGGCGGCGCCGGCCATCGCGGCGGCCGCCTTCTCGCTCACGTGCGCGGCAAAGCGGAGCAGCTTCAGCTCCTCCTCGCTCTTGACCAACAGAAAGTCGGTGAAGTCCTGCGTGAAGTCCTCGATGGTGGCGAGCGGCAGGCTGCCCGTCAGGTTTTTGTGAAAGCCGAACGGCAAGAGCCCTTCCATCTCGCCGGGAGCCGTCGGACCGAAGCCCACCACGCCGATCTTGCCTCTATCGAGGCGCTTCTCGGCGAGGATGGCTGCAACCTTGGCCCCGCCCGCCCCGATGCGGATGTCCTCCACCCACGGCTCGAAGCCGCGCCGCTTGCTCTCGTAGATGCGCGAGACCCGCGAGGTCGAGAACGCCAGCACCGTCGGCTCGCCTTCGAGCGGCAGCACGGCCACGGCGTCGAGGAAATCGTCTATCAGATAGCTCTCCAGGCGCTCCCTGCCCTGGAAGCTGCCCACAATGATCGCATCGATGCCGCGCCGACGCATGATGTCGCGCAGACCCCGCCAGCGCCGATCGCGCTCCGCCAAGCTGAGCGTGGGGCCGACGTACGGCCCAACTCCGGCCGGCGCCCCTGCGGAGCCGTCGTGCCCTGCCTGGCCCCCGCTCATTGCGACAGCCCGCCGTGCAGGGCTCGGCGCTGGACCTCGATCTCGACGTAGGGTCGCACATCGACGATCCCGGCCTTAACCCCCTCGGTCATATGTCCTCCGCCGACGTGGGGGGGACCGTTTAGCCCCCATGTCCGAGGCACGATCTTGGGACCGCGGCGCCAGTGCTTCAGCGGCTGCCCTTGCAGCATGGCGGCGATCTCCCGGCGCCACAATTTGCGCGTGGTGACAGTGCCAATATCAGCGCGGCCCAGGCGCTCCGCAACACGATCGGCGATAACGCCCTGGCCAACCTGGGCGATGTCGTCCTGGAGACGAACGAGGTCGACGCGTCCGAGGTCGAGATCGGTAATGTGGACCATTCCCGCCAGGATCTGCTTGCAGACGTCCTGATGGGCGAGGTCGATCTGCGAGCGGCGCTTCTGCCGCCGCTCGTGCACTTGGCGTGCCTTCTCCCCGGTCACCGGCACGCGATGCAGGCTGAACTGCATGTGCCGGTCATCGTCGATGGGCACCCACCAGAACAGGGATTCCTGCCAGCCGACCTCCGGATCGTTCGGCAGGGCCGTCATGTAGAAGATGTTGGGCATGCCCAGCTGCTGGATGCGCAATTCGCCGTCGGCGCGCGTGAAGGTGTACGTCACCCCCCACTCCGATTCCTCGGCGGTAAGGCTGCGGCCGAGGCCGATGCCGTTGAATGCCACCTGATTGTCGCCGTGAGTGAAGCCCACGTGGCTCATGTCCAGAGCATTCTCGACGTTTTGGTAGAAGTTGCATTCGCGCGAATAGGAGTCGATCTCCACCAGCCCTACGAAGCTCTCGAACTCGGGATAGAGCGGAAATTCCGGCGGCTCGCCTTCGCCAAGGTAGGCGAAGATCAGCCCCAGGTACTCGCGTACCGGATAGGACGGAATCGACACCTTGCTGCAGAACCTCGATTCCTCCGCCGGCTGCTCCACGCAGCGGCCGTCGCCACCGAACTTCCAGCCGTGGTAGAAGCAGCGCAACTCGTCCCGCTCCACGCGCCCGGTCGCCAGCAAGGTCCGCCGATGTGGACAGTGTGCCCCGACGAGGTAAGCCCGCCCGCTCTCGCCCCGATAGAGCGTGAACAGCTCATTCATGATCCTCAGCGGAACCGGCTTGCCGGCAACCAGATCCACGGAGTGATAGACCGGTTGCCAGAACAGGCGCATGTAGCGCCCCGCCGGGGTTTGCGCCCCCGTATGGGCGTAGTCGACGCCTACCGCTGCGCCCTGACGGGTTGCCGCCACCTGTACCATGTTGCTACTCCCCTCATTGCCTTGACCGAGTTTTCCGGCACCGCCACAGCTCCGCCTCCCGCCAAGGCACGGCGGGGCGACATCACTTGACGGCCACGCGCCCGAGCCGGCCAACGGCGTACTCGATGAACCGGCTGTCGATCATCTTGGCCGTGTCGAGCTTTTTCTTCATCGCGCCGTTCTTCACATACCAGTCCTGCTGCTCGTCCAGGCTCGCCGTGAGGAGCTCCGCGTTTGGATCCATGTAGCTCCACTGGATGCGCTGATAGAGCGCCTCGTCCTTGAGGCTCGTATGCTTCATAAGGATGGGCACTACCCACGACCGCGAGGGGCCGCCGTGCATGGCGTCGTAGTAGTCGCGCACGCCCTTGAGATAGGCTACGGTGAAGGCGCGCACCTGATCGGGGCTCGCATCGATCCACGCCTTGCTGTAGAGGATGACGGCGACCTCCAGCGCAGGCTGCTTCAGGATGTCGGCCGCGCGCAGGAAGGGATAGGCCAGCTTTCGCTCGGTGTATCGCACACCGAAGGGCTCGGTCACGGCACCCGCATCGATCGCCTTGTTATCGAAGGCTGGCCCCATGTCAGGCCAGCCCATGAACACAATGTTCACGTCGCGGATGCTCAGGTTGGCCGACTCCAGTACCCGGCCCATCATGTAATGTAGAGCGCCAAACGGCGCATTGACCGCGATGGTCCTTCCCTTTAGATCGCCCAGCGACTTGATGGTGGGCCTTAGATCCTCCCGCACCAGCAGGATATCGCTGGAGAAGCCGGGCATGTCACGGGAACGGGCCATCGCGATGCGTACCGGCCAACCCCGCTCGAACGCATTGAAGAGCCCCGCGCTCAGGCCGCCGCCCGCAACCTGGATCTGACCGGTCGACAGCGGCGCCGTCATGTCGGCCGCAGACCGGAACCGCTCCACCCGGATCTCGATCTTCTCCGCGGCGAAATAGCCCTTCTCGATGCCGATAAAGAACGGCGCATCGGCGACGATGCCGAGCCCGCCCACAACGACAGGCTCGGCGATGGCGCTGCTGCCGGCAATCAACTCAAGCAAGAGGGCGGCGATGGCCGTGGCGAGACCGCGCCGCGCACCGGCATGCCGGGCGCTCGATTTTGATGACATCGGGGTCATGGGTTGTCCTCGTTGCATCACCGGTTGCATCAGCGCGTGTCCTGGCGCCATGGAATGAAGTGCCGTTCGGCTTCCTTCAGCAGGAAAGTCGATCCGACCCCGAGGAACGTGATGGCAATGATGCCGACGAACATGTTCTCGACAGCCAGTATTTGCCACGAGGTCCAGATCAGGTAGCCTATGCCTGCCCGTGAGGCGACGAACTCGGCGCTCACGAGAACGATGAAGGCCACGCCAAGGCTGATGCGCAGGCCGGCGAATATCGTCGGCAGTGCCCCCGGCAGGATCACCCGCAGGAACAGCTTGTGCCAGGGCGTCTGGAAGTTGCACGCAACGTCGAGCAGAACGCGATCGATGCCGAGGACGCCGACAGTGGCATTGATCGCCACAAGGAAGAACACCGCGACTGCCACCACTGCGATCTTTGAGCCGTCACCAATGCCGAACAGCAGCATCAGGAGGGGCAGCACCGCGATCTTTGGGATCGGATAGAGCGCACCTATCAGGGGATCGAAGGCCGCGCGCACGAAACGATTGAGGCCCATCACCATACCGAGAACGATGCCCGGTATGGCGCCCAGGGCATAGCCGATGGCGAGGCGGTGGAGGCTGGCGGCAATGTGCACGAAGAGCTCACCCGTCCGGATCAACTCCCTGCCCGTCGCGAAGATGCGCAAGGGGGAGGGCATGTACCGGCTGTCAATGACGCCGGCGCTCGACAGCGCCTGCCACACGAGCAGCACCCCGACAGGTGAGAGGATGGCGAGCACGCGCTCCTGGGACTTCTTGGCGAGCCTCACGATGCCTTTCCCCCGCTGGCTTGCCGCCCTGCCTTCACCGCCTGCTCTAGGCTGCGCCAGATGCGCAGCGTCAGCTCGCCGAATCTGGCGTCGGCCCGGAGCTCGGGCACGGAGCGCGGCCGCCCGAAGGGGACGGCGATAGTTTCAGTTATCCTGCCCGGCTCGGCCGACATCACGACGATGCGGTCGCTAAGCGCGATCGCCTCATCGATGGAATGTGTGACGAAGATCACCGTCTTGCGCGTGCCCTCCCAGATGCGCAGCAGTTCGTCCTGCATGATGATGCGGTTCTGCGCGTCGAGTGCCGCGAACGGCTCGTCCATCAGCAGGATCTCGGGGTCGTTCACAAATGCCCGAGCTAGGCTGACGCGTTGCTTCATTCCTCCGGACAGCTGCCCCG
>JBAPMW010000098.1:0-3365 GCA_049278815.1 Hyphomicrobiaceae bacterium | reverse complement strand
GCGTAGTACGCACTGGTCTTGGCATGGTCGCACTTAACCAAATCCAATGAAACTCTCGCCTGAGACAGTTTTCCCCGGGTCGATCGGGTGACTACATTGCATTTTGGGTGGTCGAGGGAGCGATCGTTTGGAACATTGATCCCCGGGTCTAGCGCGTCATAGGGGTGGCCGTTGAGGTCGCCTCCACGGCAACGAGAAAAGCCTCGGAAGGGCTAAGAGCATTGTGAAGAAGACGGGGGATGGTTACGCGCTCAGCGCGACTGACCTGGTTGGCTTTCTGAACTGCCAGTATCTGACCGACCTTGATCGGGCGGTCGCGGACGGCGTGCGTCCCAAGCCAGCCTCATGGAGTCCGGCGCTTGAAGCTCTGTGGGAGCGTGGGGCAATCCATGAGGACCAGTTCGTCGCGCACCTTCGCGAGCAGGACCATGACGTTGTCGTCATCGACGGCGTGGACGTGTCGCCGACAGCGATCGACCAGACGATTGCCGCAATGCGGGCTGGCAGCTCGATCATCGTCCAGGGGGCGTTGACGCACGAGGGATGGGGCGGCCGGATCGATGTGCTCCGTCGCGTGGAAACGCCGAGCGCACTTGGGCCCTGGTCGTATGAGGTGACGGACACGAAGCTGGCGCGCGAAACCAAGGCTGGCACGGTCTTGCAGTTGTGCCTTTATTCGGACCTCGTGGCGCAGGTCCAGAAAGTCGATCCGGAACACATGGACGTGGTCTCCCCGTGGACCGATTTCAAACCCCAGCGCTACAGATATCACGACTATGCCGCGTTCTACCGCAAAGCCAAATCGGCGTTGGCTGGGTGTGTCCGCACAGCAGGTAGCACCACCTATCCGGAGCCCAAGGCGCACTGTGAAGTCTGCCGGTGGGCGCCCGCGTGCGACAAACGCCGGCGTGAGGACGATCACCTTTGCCTCGTCGCTGGGATCTCGAAGATCGAGATCAATGAGCTGAGGCGGCGCGGTATCGCGACGACATCCGGGCTGGCCCAGATGCCTCTTCCGCTCGGGTGGAAGCCGGAACGTGGCGCGCCCGAGTCTTATGTGCGGATTCGCGAGCAGGCGCGCATTCAAGTAGAGGGGCGGCTCTCGGGAGAGCACAAGTTCGAGCTACTGCCCGTGGAGGAGGGCTTTGGCCTGGCCCGCCTTCCGGTGCCGTCCAGCGGGGACATCTTTTTCGACATTGAGGGCGACTCGTATGTGGGCGAAGGCGGACTCGAGTATCTGTTCGGCTTTGCCTTTCAGGACGGCAGCGGGAGGCTCGCCTATCGCTCGGAATGGGCCTTCTCTCGGGAGGAGGAGAAGCGAGCCTTCGAAACGTTTATCGACTTCGTGATGGATCGCTGGGCGAAGCACCCAGGCTTGCACATCACGCGAGGACGAGGTGGACCGGCTGCTGCGCGGGAAGGTCTTCGTCGATCTCTACGGGGTGGTGCGCAGGGCCGTGCGGGCGAGCGTGGAAAGCTATTCGTTGAAGCGCCTTGAACCTTTCTATGGCTTCGGTCGAGAGACAGAGCTGCCTGATGCGAACGCCGCGCTGCTCAGCCTCCAGACGAAGCTCGAGCGTGGCGATGTGACGGCGATCTCCGAGGACGCTAAGGCGACAGTACAGAGCTACAACCGAGACGATTGCGTCTCGGCCGCGCGGCTGCACACGTGGCTAGTGGCCTGCCCTTCCTAATTTGACGGGTCGGGCCGGGCTGTTGCATTTTCGTGCGAACACTGATTCTTGCCCTGTCGGGTCGAACCGACAAGGGAAACCACCGTGGCCAACAAGAAATTCCTGGTCAAGCTCGATGCGGACGAGCGGGCACGCCTGTCCGACCTGATCTCGAAGGGCAAGGCGGCGGCGAAAACCATCTTGAAGGCGCGCATCCTGCTCAAGGCCGATCAGGGCGAGGCCGATCAGGGCGAGGTCGGCGAGGGCTGGTCGGACGCGGCGATCTGCAAGGCGCTCGACACCAACGTCACCATGGTCGAGCGCGTGCGGGCCAAGCTCGTGGAGGAGGGGCTCGACGCCGTGCTCACCCGCAAGAAGCGCGAGACGCCGCCGATTGCGCCGATCTTCGATGGCGAGAAGCAAGCCCAGCTGATTGCGCTGGCCTGCAGCGAGCCGCCGGCCGGCTTTGCCCGCTGGACGATCCGGCTCCTGGCCGAGGCGGTGGTCGAGCGTCAGATCGTGCCGGCCGCGCACCACAACACGATCGGCCGGGCGCTAAAAAAAACGAGCTCAAGCCGCACCTGACAGAATATTGGGTGATCCCGCCGAAGGAGAACGCGGCCTTCGTCGCGGCGATGGAGGACGTGCTCGAGGTCTATCACCGCCCCCACGATCCCGAGCGGCCGCTAGTGTGCCTCGACGAGACCTCGAAGCAGCTGGTCGCCGAGACGCGTACGCCGTTGCCCGTCGAGCCCGGCCAGCCGGCGCGCCACGACTACGAATACGAGCGAAACGGCACGGCAAATCTATTCATGCTGTTCGCCCCGCTCGAGGGCCTTCGCCACGTCGAGGTCACCGAGCGGCGCACGGCGGTCGACTACGCCCGCATCCTCAAGGACCTGAGCGACATCCACTTCGCCAAGGCCGAGAAGATCGTGCTCGTCCAGGACAACCTGAATACGCATTGCCCGGCCTCGCTCTACGAGGCGTTCGAGCCGGCCGAGGCGCGCCGCCTGGTCGAGCGGTTCGAGTGGCACTACACGCCCAAGCACGGCAGCTGGCTGAACCTCGCCGAGTCGGAGCTGGCGGTCCTCTCCGGCCAATGCCTCGACCGTCGCATCCCCGATGCCGAGATATTGAAGCGCGAGGTCAAGGCCTGGCAGGCGAAGCGCAACACCCACAATGCCAAGGCCGATTGGCACTTCACAACGGCCGACGCCCGCATCAAGCTGAAGAACCTCTACCCATCGCTTTAGAAGAGTCGAGCCACTAGCCCGGATCATGCATGACGGCGAGCGGTTTGGGACGCCTGACGTGGGACGCATGGCGTTTGGCCGCGCCTTCTGGGCGGTGTGGGCACCAACTTGCCGTGCAACGCGCTGGCGGTAGATCTGCCTCGCTGGGCGGCTCGACGGGGCGACGGCCCCGGCGCTCATGGGCCCGACGCCATCAGCCCGAGCGCGAGCGTGCGGAACAGCGCGCCTTCGGGGCAGCTCGTTGGCAGCTGGATTCGGATGCGTGCCGCATGCTCGATCACACGCGCGCCGATCTTGACGAGGCGCTCGCGGATCGTCGCGAACTCGGCCTTGGCGAGCGGGCTCGATGCGGGGATCACGGCGCGAACGCCGTGCATCAGCCAGAACGCGGCCGTGTGCAGCACGAGACGCACCTGGTTGGCGGTCGCGCTGTGGC
>JBAPMW010000097.1:0-3678 GCA_049278815.1 Hyphomicrobiaceae bacterium | reverse complement strand
ATGCGCGTGTGTCCCCGGTCGCCTCGTCTTTGAAGCGGGTAAGCTGGCTCTCGCCCTTGGCCACGCGGAAACGGCTGCGCCAACAGCCGACATACGTCGCATAGGCGGCGCCATGCGCACGCCGGCTGGCCCGCGAATGGTCGTGCCACGCCCAGAACGCTGGAATGCTGATCTCGACCTGCACCTTGCCGCACACGCACTGCCCTGTGGCGATGCCGGCTGGCCCCTTGCCGAACGCCTTCACCGTAACCCGGTTCATGTCACACCTCCGGGAGGACTATAGCGTGCCTCAGGAGGACGTGCTTAGCGCCACGGCCGCGCGAACGGCCCAGCTATACAGAGCACGAAGTCGCTTCGCGACGGCCCGCGTGCGCGGGAAGGAAGACAGAGGTGCCAGCACCAGGGGGCTCGCTGACGAGTTGAGGTGACGGATCGGGGATCCCGCCTTGAGATCGAGGTCGTCAACAACCTCGCTCAAGGAGTTCCATCGCTTGCTGCAGCAGGCCGCCACGGCTGCCGGCATCAAGAAGGCGGTAACGCTGCATACGTTGCGGCACTCGTTCGCGACGCACCTGCTCGAGAGCGGCACCGACATCCGCGTCATCCAGGCGGTGCTCGGTCACGCGAGCCTCTCGACGACGGCGCGCTACACCCGCGTGGCCACGGGCCTGATCGCCAAGCACTGGAACGGCCCGGGCGGACCTCCCGGTAGGCGCGCAGGACCAGCAGGGCACCGGCCAAGCCGTCCCAGCCCGAGCTGTGACCAATGGCATCGAGCATGGCGAGATCGGCCGACAGGCGCTCGCCCGCACCGGTGAGCAGGCTCGCCAGAACAGCATGAAGGGCGGCGGCCCCATGGCCTTCCGCCGCCCCTTCAAGGTGGGCCAGGCTGAGATCGCTCGTGCGGAGCCGCGCATGCTCCCGCAGCGACACCCACAGGGTATCCCGAAGCTCGCACCACCCAAGCATCGCCAGCGCGACCATGGCGCCGCCCATGACGTCGTCGCCGGAAGGGGTGAGGCCCGGGCCGAGGCCGAACAGCTCTTTGCAGTCGGAGGGATGATCCTCCTCGGGCAGCAGCCCGCTCACGAAAGCCCTGCGCATGATCTCGGCGAGACGCTGCGCCGGCCGGTGGGCGGCGGTCGCGAATTGGGGAAGCGCCGCGCCTGCCCCCGGCTGATCGATCAGGCCAAGGGCGTCCCTGGGGAGCGGTCCGTCCCGCGGGCCATCGAATGCCTTGAGGCCCCGGTCGAGACTCTCGACGGTCCAACCTGTCGACATGACGGGGCGCCACAGCCTGGCGCCGGCAAAGGAAGCCAAGACACTCTCGGCCGCAACGAGACTGCAGCCGATCACCCGAACCGGCTCACCACGTTGAAGGCGCGGGCCGACTTGTACCTGAAGCGACGCGTAGAGCGCGTTGAGAGGGCCGGATCCCAGGCCGGTGGGACCAAGGCAGATCCATTGGCCGTCCAGCACCAGGTAGAGGCTGCGCTCGAAAACGGCGCCAACCCGTCCCTCGGCGCCGTCCCGCAGCGCACGCCGGGCGACGACACCTACCTCCAGGATGCTGCTTGGACCCATGAGTCAGGCATCGGCAACGACGTGCGTGCCGGAGTCGCCGCGAAGCGCCGCCATCGCCTCGTCGAGGTGGCCGATGATGGCCCGTTCGCCCCCTCCCTCAAGAAAGCGAATGGCCGCCTCCACCTTGGGTCCCATGCTGCCGGGCGGGAAATGCCCTTCCGCATGGAGCCGCTTGAGCTCAGTCAGTGAGACGCAATCGAGAAACCGCTGACTCGACGTGCCGAAGTCGATCGCCACCTTAGGAACCGCGGTCAATATCATCAGATGTTTGACGCCGAGCACATTGGCCATGTGGGCGGACGTGAGGTCCTTGTCGATGACGGCCGCAACACCCTGCCGGACCCCCTTGGGGCCCCGCACGACGGGAATGCCTCCTCCTCCGCCGGCCATGACAATGGTGCCACGCTTTGCCAGTGCCTCGATCAGGGAAATGTCGACGATGTGGCGCGGGCTCGGCGAGGGCACGACGTGCCGCCAGCCGCGTCCCGCATCCTCCTTCATGCACCAGCCAAGCTCCCGCGCCAGGCGGTCCGCCTGCTCCTTGTCGAAGAACGGCCCAACCGGCTTCGTCGGCGTCTGGAACGCCGGGTCCTGCGGATCGACCTCGACCTGCGTGAGAAGGCAGGCCACGTGCCGTGGATTGCCGATCTCGCGCAGCGCGTTCTCCATCGCCTGCATCAGAAGATAGGCGATGCCGCCCTGGCTGTGGGCCACGCAGATATCGAGCGACATCGGCGGGATGCGATCGCTGGTGAGGGCCTGCCGCATCAGGATCTTGCCCACGACGGGACCGTTGCCGTGGGTGATGATGAGCTCTTGGTCGAGCTGGGCCAGCGGCAGCAGAGCCTGGGCGGTGAGGGCGGCCACCTCCTTCTGCTCGTCCGAGGTGCCGCGGATGCTCTGGGGATGCGTGGCATTCCCGCCGATCGCCACCAGGAGCCGCACCGGCAGTCGCTCGCTTCGCGCCATCGCTCCCCTCCTGCGTCAGCCGCCTGCGAGCGTCAGGGCCAGCTCGGCGGCCTGCGCATTCGACGGCGCCACCTGCACGCCAGCTCCCTGCAGCGTCGCGATCTGCCGCGGTCGGGACTGGGGATCGGCCTCGGTCCCTGTCACGGACGCCACCACAGCAATCCGCGCCGGCTCCACCTCAGCCAGCACGGTCGCCGCATGCCCTGCCGGGTCTGCGTGGGCGCCGCAGCCGATGACGACGTCGAGCAGAACCACCGCGACGCCGGGGTCCCCGAGGGCCCTGCGCAGCATCTCATCGCGAGCGGACGGATCGAGCATGGGATGGGGGCGGCCCCTCGTGAAGTCGTCGGCGCCAAGGTCGATGATACGGTCACACCTGCCGTCGTCCGGATCGAGGGGGCAGGAGCCCGGCGCAGGCACGTTCGACGCGACGCGACGGCCGTGGCGCGCGAGCACGAGCTGCGCTTCCGTGCACAGCGTGCCGCCTGAGAAGAGGCCAACGATGCGGCCGGAAGCGTGCGACTTTCGTGGCGACAGGGCGAAGCCGGCACCCAGCTCGAGTCCGCCGAGCGCATCCTCAGCAGCTGCGCGCAAGGTGCTCGCGAAGCGGGCGTTCGCTGGCAGCTCGGCGCTGTCCGCGCCGAGGAAGCAGACCGTGAAGGGCTTGGTGCTCTGCCCCACGCGCGCCAGCACTGCGCCCGCAACGTTCGGGTGCGGCGGCTTGGAGATGAGGACGATGCGACGGGTCGCCGGATCGGCATCCAGCGCGTCGATGGCCATGTGCGTGCTGATCCCGCCCACCGCCTGGCTGAGGTCGCGTCCGCCCACGCCGATCGCATGCGAAATACCGCCGCCGGCCTCGCTGATGAGGCTTGTCACCTCCTGGATGCCCGTGCCCGAGGCACCGATCACGCCGATGTCGCCGCGACGCACCCGGTTGGCGAAGGCGAGCGGCACACCGTTGATGATGGCGGTTCCGCAGTCCGGCCCCATGACGAGGCGGGAGCGCCGTCTGGCCTCCTCCTTGAGCTCACGCTCCTGGGAGAGGGGCACATTGTCGCTGAAGATCATCACATGGAGGCCGCGCCGCAGGGCCTTGCGAGCCTCCGCGGCGGCGAACTCGCC
>JBAPMW010000096.1:0-3592 GCA_049278815.1 Hyphomicrobiaceae bacterium | reverse complement strand
GTCCAGGGTCGCCACGTCGAGGTGCACGTGGCGATGAAACATGGGTTTCATCGACATAATTCAACACAAATCAGCACACTTCAATCGAAAATGCCATTCCGAGCCGGGATCGTCCTCCCCTATCCTTGACCGCCCAAGCCCGCATCGTTCATTAACCCCACCTTGCGGCGGCTAAACTCCAGAGAACCTCGGCCCCATGTCCTCCAACACGTCCTCCAGCAAGGCGAGCGAACGCTACAACGCGCCGGTGCGCGAGAAGCACTGGCAGCAGGTGTGGGAGGAGCGCGGCACCTTTCTCACCACCGAGGGCGGCAAGCGGCCCAAATGCTACGTGCTGGAGATGTTCCCCTATCCGTCGGGGCGCATCCACGTGGGGCACTCGCGCAACTACACCATGGGCGACGTGCTGGCGCGCTACAAGCGCGCCAAGGGCTTTAACGTCTTGCACCCGATGGGCTGGGATGCCTTCGGCATGCCGGCCGAGAACGCGGCCATGGAGCGCAAGGTCCACCCCGCCAGGTGGACCTACGAGAACATCGACGCCATGCGCGGCCAGCTCCAGTCCATGGGGCTGTCGATCGACTGGAGCCGCGAGATCGCCACCTGCCACCCCGACTACTACCGCCACCAGCAGAAGCTGTTTCTGGACTTCCTGAAAAAGGGCCTCGTCTACCGCAAGTCGTCCAAGGTCAACTGGGATCCGGTGGACCACACGGTGCTCGCCAACGAGCAGGTGATCGACGGGCGCGGCTGGCGCTCGGGCGCGCTCGTCGAGCAGCGCGAGCTGACGCAGTGGTTCTTCAAGATCACCAAGTTCTCCGACGACCTGCTGGAGGCGCTGGGCACGCTCGACAAGTGGCCCGTGAAGGTGCGCCTGATGCAGGCCAACTGGATCGGCCGCTCGCAGGGCCTGCTGATCCGCTGGGCGCTGGTGCCGGAGACCGCACCCCATGGACTCAAGGGGGGTCAGAAGGAGTTGGAGGTCTACACCACCCGGCCCGACACGCTGTTCGGCGCCTCCTTCATGGCCATCGCCCCCGACCATCCGCTGGCCTTGGCGGCCGCCGCCAAGAACCCCGCTCTGGCCGAGTTCTGCGCCGAATGCCGGCGCATGGGCACGTCCGTCGCCGCCCTGGAGACGGCGGAGAAGAAGGGCTTCGACACCGGCATCAAGGTGCAGCACCCCTTCGATCCGGAGTGGCAGCTGCCGGTCTATGTCGCCAACTTCATCCTGATGGACTACGGCACCGGCGCCATCTTCGGCTGCCCGTCCGGCGACCAGCGCGACCTGGAGTTCGCGCGCAAGTACGGTCTGCCGGTGGTGCCCGTGGTGGCGCCTGAGGGCGCCGACCCCGCCACCTTCGCCATCGGCGACACCGCCTACACGGACGACGGCGTGATGATCAACTCGCGTTTCCTGGACGGCCTGGACACCGGCGCCGCGTTCGAGGAGGTGGCCAAGCGTCTGGAGGGCGAGAAGCTGGCGCGCAAGCCGGTCGCCAAGCGCAAGGTCAACTACCGCCTGCGCGACTGGGGGATCTCGCGCCAGCGCTACTGGGGCTGCCCGATCCCGGTCATCCACTGCGAGGACTGCGGCGTGGTCCCCGTGCCCGACGACCAGCTGCCCGTCACGCTGCCGGACGACGCCACATTCGACATGCCCGGCAACCCGCTCGACCGGCACCCGACGTGGAAGCACGTCGATTGCCCGTCCTGCGGCAGGCCCGCGCGGCGCGAGACGGACACCATGGATACATTCGTCGACAGCTCGTGGTACTTCGTGCGCTTCACGGCGCCGCGCGCCGAGACGCCCGTGGACCAGAAGGCCGCCGCCTACTGGCTGCCTGTGGACCAGTACATCGGCGGCATCGAGCACGCCATCCTGCACCTGCTCTACTCGCGCTTCTTCACGCGCGCGATGGGCGCCACGGGCCATCTCAAGAAGGCGATGAAGGAGCCGTTCGCGGCGCTCTTCACCCAGGGCATGGTGGTGCACGAGACCTACCGGACGCACAACGCCGGGCAGTGGCTGCTGCCCTCCGAGGTGCGCATCGAGGGCGAGGGCGACGCCCGCAGGGCCTTCCACGCGGCCACCGGCGCGCCCGTAGAGATCGGTGCCGTCGAGAAGATGTCGAAGTCGAGGAAGAATACCGTCGACCTCGACGAGTTCATCGCCGAGTTCGGCGCCGATACCGCGCGCTGGTTCGTGCTCTCCGACAGCCCGCCCGAGCGCGATGTCATCTACACCGATGTGGGCGTCCAGGGCGCCCGGCGCTTCGTGCAGCGGGTCTGGCGGCTGGTGGACGATGGCGCCGACCGGGCGCAGCGCAACGCCAGGAAGCCCGAGTGCTTCGGAGCGGAGGCGGAGGCGCTGCGGCGGGCGGCCCACAAGACGCTGAACGGTGTCAGCCAGAACATCGAGGGGCTGCGCTTCAATGTGGCCGTTGCCCAGATCTACGAGCTCGCAAACAAGCTGCAGGCGGCGGCAGGGGCGAGCGGCGAGGGCCTCGCCAAGGACATGAATTGGGCGCTGCGCGAGGGCGCCGAGCTGCTGGTGCAAATGCTGGGCCCGTTCATGCCGCACCTGGCCGAGGACTGCTGGGAGCGGCTTGGATACAACACCTTGTTGGCCGATCACCCCTGGCCCGAGGCCGAGCCGGCCTTGCTCGTTGACGATCGGATTACGATTGCCGTACAGGTGAATGGCAAGAGGCGAGATGAGCTGACAATCGCCCGCACCGCGACCAAGGCCGAGATCGAGGCTGCGGCTCTTCAACTGGAGAGTGTGGCCAGGGCCTTGGAGGGGAAGCCGGTGACGAGGGTCATCGTCGTGCCGCAGAGGATCGTCAATGTCGTCGCATGACAGCGGCTTGGCTTGCGCTTCGACGTCCCCGCGGCGGGTGTGGCTGGGCGTGTGCCTCGCGGCGTCGCTGGCCGCGCTGGCCGGATGCGGCGATGCGGGGTTCCGGCCGCTCTATGCGCCCACCGTCAGCGGCGCTACGGTCAGCGAGCGGCTGAAGGAGGTGGACTTTGCGCTTATCCCCGGCCGCGTCGGCCAGCGCATCCGCAACGATCTGATCTTTGAGAGCACCGGCGGTGGTGCCGCCAAGACCTCCGCGCCGCAATATCGCTTCGAAGTGGTGGTGCGGGAGACGGTGACCTCGACGTTCGTCGATATCAGGGGGCAAGTCTCCGGCGCAGTCTACTCCGTCGAGGCCGCCTTCAGGCTGATCGACGCCAAGCAGAAGAAGGTGGTGTTCCAGGGCTCGAGCCACGCCCGTGCCCCGTTCGAGCGCTTCGAGTCGATCTACTCCAACGTGCGCGCCCGCGAGGACGCCGAGAACCGCGCCGCCCGCACCATTGCCGAGGACCTCAAGACACGGCTGTCGGCCTATCTGTCGCGGTCGGTGTAGAGGCAGCCCCCCGTTGTTGGGGTGAGGCCTATTGCGTCTGGAGAGTTCTGCTCATAGCCGAAGCCGAGCTTGGCCGGGATGGCGCATCAGGCGCCTCGGCGTTGGTGTTGTGCAGCCGTAGAGGTGCATGGTCGCGCCAGCGGGCCGCACTTTCGCCCGAATCAAGACAATTATCGTCA
>JBAPMW010000095.1:0-4674 GCA_049278815.1 Hyphomicrobiaceae bacterium | reverse complement strand
CCCGAGGCGTGCGCGAGGCGCACGTCTCGGGGTCGGTCCTTGTCGTGCTTCGGCTGCCTCGGAAGAGTAACTGATCGTGCAATATCTCGACGGCGCATGGACGGAAATCCTGGGTTGGGGCTGCGTGCTGGCCGGGCTGGCGGCATGCGCGGGCGCTGTCGTGCTGGTTGAGCGGCGGCTCGGCCTCTTTCGCTCCCCGATGGCGGGGATGCCCCCGAGACTGGAGCGTGGACGCGAGTGGGATCTGGTCATGCGCCGCGCCACCAGGGAGCTGGCGCGCGGCCCGCGGGTGGAGGCGCTGCAGGCCGACGCGACGGTGACGATCGAGGCGGCCGAGTACGCCTACAATCGCCTGGTGATCGACTGCGCCAAGCACTGCGCCCCGCCCGCGGCGTCTGCCGACGAGCCCGTTCCCGAGCCGGTCGAGCCTGCGCGCGAGACCGAGAAGGCGCCCGCCGAGGAGCGGGCACCGCTCGCGGCGTAAGATCGGGGCGCTGCCCCTCGCCGCTGCCGCTCAGAACGATCCGCCCGTGGTGAAATCGTCCCTGCCGCCGCGGCTGCCGCTGTCGTGGCTGTCGGGGGACCAGCTGCCGCGGCTTGAGGGATCGCCGAAGTCCGGCCGCCCCGCGGGCCCGCGCGTGCTGTAGCCGCCCTGCAGGATCTCCCACAGGACCTGGCCGCCGATGGAGCCGGCCAGCACGCGGCCCAGCGTGTCGGTGATAACGTTGTCGTTGCCGAAGGTGCCGTGCGGGTGGTCGTAGCCGGCGCCGCGGAAGCGGTCGCGCACGCGCTCGACCTCGATGCGCCGCTTGGCGAGGGCCTGGGCGGTGCGGCGCAGCTCGGCCACCTCGGAGTCGGCCTTGGGGATCTGCTGCTCCAGGCGCTCCAGCTTCTGCACGATGGCGTCGTCGGCGGTGGTGGGCGTGCGCCGCGCCTCCAGATAGAGCGTGGCCACTTGGTCCTTGGCATCGGCCGAGGCGATCGCCGACATCGCCTCCTCGTAGGCCGGGTGGCTGCCGGCCGCGAGCAGGCCGTTGCGCTCGGTGTCGAGCTTGCGCAACAGCCCGTGCTTCTCGTCGAGGGTGGTGTCGGCCGCGGCGAGGCGGTGGCGCGCCTCGGCCAGCGCCCGCTCCTTGGGCTCGATGCCGGCCTCCACCATGGCGCGGCGCTCGATGCCCGACAGGGTGGCGAGGCGCTCCTCCGCCGTGGCGCGCTTGGCGGTAGCGTGCTCCCTCAGCCGCAGCGGAATCTCGATCAGGGCGGCGTAGTTGGGCCGCGCGTTGCCGAAGCCGATGAAGGCCGCGACCATGCGATCCATGTAGCGGGCGAAATTGCCGGCCGTGTAGCGGCCCGTGCCGAAGCCGCGCTGCCAGAGGTAGAGGAACAGCGGGTCCTCGTCGTAGGGCTTCTTCTTGGCGCCCAGCTCGGCCTCGGCGTTGGCGGCCTTCTTTTCCGCTTCGCCGGCGATGCCGTTGGCCGCGTCGCTGGCGGCCTTGGCCTCCTGCCATTTGGCGAGCGCCTGCACCTTGCCCGCGACCTCCGCGCGCAACGCCTCGACCGCCGCCAGCGCCACCTCCACCAGCCCGGCCGCTGCATCGCGGCCGGTCTGGGCGCTCTCCAGCTCCTTGAGCAGGCGCTCGCGGCGCTCGGTAAGGCTCGCGATGCGCAGGCGGTAGTCGTCGAGGACCTGCACGGCGCGCCGCTCGCCGGCGTCGAGGTTGTTCACGAGCCTGCCGGCCGCCATCTCGTCGAGCTTCACGCGTGCCAGCTCGCGCAGCGCCTCGGCACGCTCCTTGCGCAGCCGCTCGGTCTCGGCCACCGCCGATTTGAGCGAGCCGTCGAGCTGGGACTCCTCCCGGTAAAGCTTGCCGATCGCGCTCTCGATCGAGCCTAGCGTCTGCCGCCCGGTCAACATGGCCTCTCCTCAGAGGGGTAGCACCCTCGCCGTCGACACCCCTCGCCTCCAACGTCTAATATAGTAACGGAGGACAAGGGGTCAGGCCCTTCGCCTCCACCATCCGATATGCGAACGGAGGGCCGGCGCGAAGGGGCTGACCCTGCGCCGGCGCCCCGCCCGCCTCACCATCTCGCAATAAACCCGCCCTCGGCCGGCATCTGGTAGTCGATCGTGAGCTTGCCGCGCCGCCTGATGCCGAGGATGTTGCTCTTGACGATGCCGTCGTCGGTCTTGTCGCGCCGCACCGACTCGTAAACCGATTCCGGCACGCGCACGCCGAACTTGGAGACGGTCTTCGTCTCGCCGGTCTCCTCGTCGCGGATGGGCAGCTTGAGCTTTTCGCCCTTGGGCGTGATGGCCTCCACGATCAGATAATAGTTGCGCGCCGTGCTCTTGCCGGGCGGTCGGCGCCACACGCCCGAGCTCTCGCCGGGGCGCGACACGATGGTGAGCGTGTACTCCCGCGCCAGGTCGTCGCCCAGCGCCGTCAGCTCACCCTTGGCCTTGGCGGCGGCGGCGCGGTTGCCGTCGCGGAGCGCGCGCTCGCCGTCGGCCAGCAGCGCATCGGCCTTCACCTTGACCGCCGGCTCGGCGGCGATGGCGAGCACGTTGGTGTGTGCCCATTTGAGGCCCTTGGGCAGCGTCTCAGTCAGCTCGATGCGCGCCTGCTCCTGGGCGAGCCTGGCCGGGCGCACGGCCAGGACGTAGTACGCAAAAAGACCGGCGCCGATGACTGCGGCGGCGAAGGCGGCTCGACGCCCGTACACGTCGCGCCGCGCCCAGATCATGAGCAGGCTGCGCTTCCAACCCCTGGGCGGCGGGGTGTAGACGAAACGGCTCTCCTTCAGCGCCTTGACGCCGTCGAGGAGCACCGTGTCGGGCACCTCGATGCCCTGATCGCTGTAGATCTTGCGCAGCCGCTCGATCAGGTCCGCCTCCCGGCCCTCCTCGTCGAGCTCGCGCCGCACCAAGTCCTCGCGGTGGCGCAGGGTGTCCACCACGTCCATGGCGATCATGAGATCGTCGAGCGTCTGCGGCTTCTCTTGCGGAGCCGCATCCGGAGGCGACGTCGTTACGGCCATCGCGCACCTTTCGGATTGGGCGTAGGTTGGGTCAAGCGAAGCGCTGACCCAACACAGGCTGGATACGGCGCCCTCGATTGTGTTGGGTCTTCCCCGGGCTTACGCCGGGGTCGACCCAACCTACTATCGCCAGCCGATCACGCGGCGGCAGGCAGGTCCTGGGCATCGGCGGCGAGGCGGGCGATGCGGCGCTTGCCCTCCTCGACGGCGTCGCGGATCTCGGCCGAGTTCTGCGTCGACAGCTTGCGCATCTCGGCAATGATCTCCTGCGAGCGCTCCTGGAAGGTGACGACGCTCTCAACCAGCTTCTTCACCGCATCGGCCCTGATGGTCGGCCCGTAGCCCGAGCGGACGGCGGCCTCCTGCACCTTGTCGCCGATCTCCGACAGCGTTTCCAGGCTCTTCGACATGCCCTCCTTCATGGCGTCGAGGGTCTTGGTGGACTCGTGCAGGCCGAACATGCCGGTGAAGGAGGCCTTGAGGGCGGTGAGCACGCTGTCGTTGGTGGAGAAGAACATGACGGCCTGGCCGTAGACGCGCTCCTTGGCCGAGGTGGTCTGCATCAGGCGCGCCATCACCACCTCGGTGGTGTTGTAGGAGATGGTCATGTTGTCGGAGAGGTCCTTGGCGACCTGGTAGCGCTTCTCCTCGTCCTGAGTAAGCCGCAGCTGCTCGTCGCGGGCCAGCTCCAGCTTGGCGCGCTCGGCCGGCTCGGTGCCGGCGAAGCCCGCCACCTTCTGGGTCGCCTCCTGCAGCAGCTTGCGGGCGGCCTCGAGCTTCGCCTCGGCTTGCTTCAGGATCTCCAGCGACATCACCTCGGCATGCTTCAGGGCGCCGCGGTAATCGCGGTAGGCATCGAGGATCTTGGCCTCGCGCTCGATCTGGTTCTTGGTCTCCTTGGTGACCGACAGGTAGGTCTTGCGGATCTTGTCGAAGCGGTCGGAGATGTCGCCGCGCGCGATCTTCATCCACATGTTGGTGCCGCGCTCGAAGATGTCGACCTTGCCGTCGGAGACCTGGTCGACCAGCCGCTTGGCATCGTCGCGGATGGAGTTGAAGCCGTTGGTGATCTCCTCGTAGCGCTGACCGATCTCCATCTGAGCGGTTTGCTCCCGCACCACCTCGTTGAACACCTCGGCCTGGCCGAGCGTACGCGCGATAAGGGCGATCTTGTCCTTATCGAGGTCGGAGATCTTCTCCAGGAGCGCGTTGATGGGAGCGGGTGTGCCCTTTTCGGGCATCAGCCCCATCTCCCGCAAGGCCGCGGAAGCCCTGTCGAGGTACTGCAAGGGCGATCTTGTCGCGATCTCGGCCATGTCATCCTCCTTATCGCCTGGGAACTGGCCTGACGGGATGTGCGCGGGCGCGGCTTCGCGCCAGCTTAAGGGACACCGTGGGACGGATTAGGGCGGGGCCCGTGGTCCGCCGCTGCTGCAAGCAACCTGAGAGCTGGCCTCAGTCTTCAGCAGAAACCGCATGATCGCAACCGGCACTTACCAGGATTCTTCCCAAACGCATTAAGACGACTGCCATGCCGCGCGCTGTCTGGCTGAATGCTTAAGCTCCAGCTCGCCTGAACGCCCCCTGAACGCGGGGACGCCGGCATATCGTTGGCATTTTGGGCGGCAGCGACGA
>JBAPMW010000094.1:0-2428 GCA_049278815.1 Hyphomicrobiaceae bacterium | reverse complement strand
CTCCCCATCAAGGGGAGGGGGGCGCTGCGGCTCTGCCTTCCCCTCGCTATCCACGTCGAGCGCTCTGCAATGGAAGCGCTTTCGCAGATTGGTCCTGGCACGATCCACATCAAGTGGAAGATGCTCTAGTTCGGCACCTCCAGGCTGTACAGGTCTCCCGGCCTGATCACGAGGCCGAGCGCCATGCGGACGGCGACGGCGACCACGATCAGCGCCAGCAGCGCGCGCAGCTGCTCGGCCTTGAAGCGCTCGGAGAAGCCCACGCCGAACTGCGCGCCGATCACGCTGCCGGCCATCAGGGGCACCGACAGAAGCAAGTCGACAGTGAAGTTCATGGTCGCCTGCAGCACCGTGGTGAAGGCGGTGACGCACAGGATCTGGACCGTTGAGGTGCCGATGACGATGCGGGTGGGGATGCGCATCAGGTAGATCATGGCCGGCACCAGCATGAAACCGCCGCCGACGCCCATGACGGCCGTGAGCAGGCCGACGATCACGCCGATCCCCACAAAGGGAATCAAGCTGGCGTAGATGCGCGAATGGCGGAAGCGCAGCTTCAGGGGCAGGCCGTCGAGCCAGGTGTGCCGCCCGCCGCGCCGCCTGCTGGCTGCCGCCTTGACGGCCGGTGCCGCGTTCAGGACGCGCAGGCTCTCGATCAGCATCAGGGTGCCCACCACCCCCAGGAGCACCACGTAGCTGATCGCTACAAACGGCTC
Organism: Hyphomicrobiaceae bacterium; assembly: GCA_049278815.1. GTDB lineage: Bacteria > Pseudomonadota > Alphaproteobacteria > Rhizobiales > Hyphomicrobiaceae > AWTP1-13. The sequence goes on along the minus strand of JBAPMW010000094.1, from coordinate 1,712 downwards.
CAGCTGGCCGCGCGCGATCAGGTAGGAGAGGACCCTGACACCGACAAGGGCGCCGGCGAAGCCGCCGACGATCAACACAAACGCGATCTGCAGGTCGACGTTGTTGCGCCGCCAGTGACCGACGGCGCCCGACACCGACGCCGCCACCACCTGGCTGGCGCCGGTCCCCACCGCCACCGCCGGCGGAACGCCGAGAAAGATCAGCATCGGCGTGAGAATAAAGCCGCCGCCGACCCCGAACATGCCCGACAGAAAACCGATGGCGAAGCCCATCGTCAGCAGCAGCACGACGTTGAGCGACAGCTCGGCGATCGGGAGATAGATCTGCATGGGCCGCTCGCAAGGCTCCTTTGGTCGGCCGCCGCGTCCAGCCTATCTCCCCAGCTCCTTGAGGCCGCGGCGTATCAACGTCGGCGTATCGGCCGCCTTGCCGAGCTCGGCGATGGCTGCAGCGACGGCTTGGCTCGCCTGCCCCGGGTGATAGCCGAGATTGGTGAGCGCCGAAATGGCCTCCGCAGCCGCATCGCCCTGCGTGGGCTGGCGGGCCGCCCCCACCCTGGCCGCCGTCGCCACGCTGAGGCCCCCTGCGCCCAACGCGGGTGCCTTGTCCTTAAGCTCGGCCACGATGCGCTGGGCCAGCTTCCTGCCGACGCCGGGGGCCTGCTCCACCGCCGCCCAGCTCTGTAGCGCGACCGCACTGGCGAGGTCCTGCGGGGAGAGCGTGCCCAGCACCCCCAGGGCGACCTTGGCTCCCACGCCCTGCACGGTCTGCAAGGTCCGGAACCAGGCGCGCTCGACCTCGCTGGCAAAGCCGTAGAGCCTGATGGCGTCCTCGCGCACGTGCGTCTCGATGGCGAGGCTCACCTCCTGGCCGGGCTGCAGCGCCCTGAGCGTGCGGGCCGAGGCCTGAACCTCGTAGCCCACGCCGTTGACATCGACGACGGCGTGCGCCTCGCCCACGGCATCGACCACGCCCCTGAGCTTGCCGATCATTCGCCCTCTCCCGCGCGGCGAATGGCGAATGGCCAATCGCGGATGGTGAAAAAGCGTTCCCACTCCCCACTCGCCATTCGCCATTCGCCCATCACCGCACCTCCGCAACGGTCCGCCTGGCGATCATGGCCGCGCTCGACCGGTGGCTGGCGTGGCAGATGGCGATGGCGAGCGCGTCGGCCTCGTCGGCGCTCTCGAACCGCGCCTTGGGCAGCAGGAATCCCACCATCGCCTGGATCTGCCGCTTCTCGCCGTGCCCCGTGCCGGTCACGGTCTTCTTGATGACGTTGGGCGGATACTCGGCCACCTTGAGGCCGGCGCACGCCGGCGCCAGCAGGGCCATGCCGCGCGCCTGCCCCAGCTTCAGCGTCGAGCGGGCGTCCTTGTTGACGAAGGTCTCCTCCACGGCCGCCTCCTGCGGCTTGTGCGTGGCGATCACGCCGCACAGGCCCTGGTAGATCTCCCGCAGGCGGTAGGCCAAGTCGCCCTCGCTGTCGGATGCGATGAGGCCGCTCGCCACGTAGGCAAGCCGCACGCCGTCGGACTCGACGATGCCCCAACCGGTGCGACGCAAGCCGGGGTCGATGCCGATGATGCGAATCGAGCGGGAGATCATGGCCCCTGATAGCATGACTGCAACGCAGCGCCTTGTTGGCCGCGGCGTTTCCGGCCATGCTAGCCACAGTCTTGATGAAGCTGGCTTGATCAGGCTGGCTCTG
>JBAPMW010000093.1:0-2335 GCA_049278815.1 Hyphomicrobiaceae bacterium | reverse complement strand
GCATAGCGCGGCTTCGGCAGCACGCCGGCCAGCCGCTCCAGCGCCTGGCCCGCCGCCGGCCCCGACACGCGGATCACGGCTACGCCGGCGCGGCCGTGGCCGCTGGAGAGCGCGTAGATGGTCGCCGGTCGTGCCATGGGGGTGCCCAAAATCGCTAGGTGGGGTCAGACCCTGCGGGTCTGACCGCACGTGCCGACGCCAAGTATAGCGTTCATCCCGACAAGCCGAGATCGACGCGGTGACGCGGGTGAGCTACGCAAGACCCTGTGCCATGGGGTCAGACCCGCAGGGTCAGACCCCATCGTAGGGAGCCGCCCATGACAGGCCCAGCTGAAAGATCGAACGGTGCCCAGCGCGGCCTGGCCGGGCCGAGGGCGGAGAAGTCGGTATCGCTGGCGCTGCAAGGCGGCGGCGCGCACGGGGCCTTCACGTGGGGCGTGCTCGATGCCCTGCTGGAGGACGGGCGGCTCGCCATCGAGGCCATCACGGGCGCGAGCGCCGGGTCCATCAACGCCGTGGTGCTGGCCGAGGGGTGGCTGGAGGGCGGCGCGGAGGGCGCGCGCGAGCAGCTGCGCCGGTTCTGGCAGCGCATCAGCCTCGACGGGGCGCTCGCGCCCGCGCAGCAGCAGCTCGTCAGCCTGCTGCTCGGTTATTGGCATGCGGACGGCTCGCTGGCGCGGTCCTGGCTCGACGCGTGGGCCAGCGCGTTCGGCCCCGCCGAGTGGAACCCGCTCGACATCAACCCGCTGCGGGACGCGCTCACCGAGCTGATCGACTTCGAGCGCGTGCGGGCCTGCCCTGGGGTGAAGCTGTTCATCTCCGCCACCAGCGTGTGGACCGGCAAGGCCCGGATCTTCCGAGGCACCGAGCTCACCGCCGACCACGTGCTGGCGTCGGCCTGCCTGCCCACCGTCTTTCCGGCGGTGGTGATCGGCGGCGAGCCCCATTGGGACGGCGGCTATGCCGGCAACCCGCCACTCTACCCGCTGTTCTACGAGACCGCGACCGACGACATCCTGCTGGTGCAGATCAACCCCATCGAGCGGCGGGAGACGCCGCACACCGCGCGCGAGATCCAGAACCGGCTCACCGAGATAACCTTCAACGCCAACCTCCTAGGCGAGCTGCGCGCCATCGAGTTCGTCGGCCGCCTGATCGATGCCGGCAGGCTGCCGACCGACCGGTACAAGCGGGTGCGGATGCACCGGATTGCCGGCGGCGAGCCGCTCGATGCGTTCGCCGCCTCCTCGCGGCTCAACACCCAGTGGACCTTCCTGCAGGAGCTGCGAGACCTGGGCCGGACCGCCACCACTGAGTGGCTCTCCGAGAGCTACGAGGCGCTCGGCGTGCGCGCCACCCTCGATCTCAGAACCGCGTATGCGTGAAGGCGCCATGACAGACCCACCGATCCCGGCCCTCGATCTCGTCCAGAGAACGTTGGCCGTCGAGATCGCCTACACGATCTCTCGTATGCAGGTGGCCGAGCGGATTCCGGGCAACCCGATCGGGATGGCGTACCGGTGGGTTGGCGACGGAGCCGTGGCGATGATGTCGCGCTTACCGGCCTTCGCCCGGGTCATGGGCCTGCGCTCCGGGCACGAGCGCCACATCGAGCCGCTGGTGCATTGGTACCGGGAGCACGGCGTCACGCCGACCTTCGAGATGGTTCCCGCATTGTGGGACGCAAGTCTGGGGCGTGAGCTCGCGAGGAGGGGCTTCTACCAGTCCGGTTTTCACACCTCCCTGATCTGCAGGCCCCCACCACCCGCTGCGGCCTTTGACGGCGAGACCGTGATCGAGGCGGTGACGACCGTGGAGGCGATGGAGCACTATCTCGACGCCTACGTCGCAGGTTGGGGCATCCCCGAAGGGGATCGCCCGCAGTTCAGGGTGAACGTGCGGCCGTGGCTGGAGCAGCCGGGATGGTCGCTCTACCTCGCGCGCATAGACGGGAAACCTGCGGCCGCCGCCACCCTCTATGTTCAGGACCGAACCGCCTATCTGGCCGACGCGGCAACCGATCCGTCGTTCCGGCGGCGCGGCCTGCAAACGGCGCTCCTGCGACGGCGCATGCGCAATGCCGGCACTGCGGGGGCCGATCTTCTTTGCAGTGGCGCCGACCCCTTCTCGACCAGCCACCGCAACATGGAGCGCGCAGGCATGCGCCTGCAATTCGTACGCGCAATGTGGACGCCGGTCCCCTAGCGCTCACCGGCCGCAGCGACGATCCATACCTGACGAGGATCGGTGTGACCGCTGCGCCGACGCTGCCGATGAAGGCGATCGCCGCGTCGTCGACGTGGGGGATCATCGCCTCGGCGTGCTCGTCGAAGCG